>CAZAON010000270.1:0-30604 GCA_964486655.1 uncultured Flavobacteriales bacterium | reverse complement strand
AGTAATACGCACATTCTGCCCCGGGGCGCAGAGCGACGCTGCTGTGCCTGTTTGTTCCTGCTTTTTCAATCCGGTAAATTCAATGGAAAATAAAAATGGCTGACGCCATGCATGTGACCCCTTCTTTTCCCCACATGCATGACTATCCGCCGGCTGGCGGACAGCAGATCAAATACACGAAGGACTAAATTCCATAAAAGAGTTCCAACCGCGTAAATGGTGTTTCTTATTTTAGAACCAAAACAATCTTAAAATCTGACTTCGTCCATGTAGAAAAATGATATTAACGTCCCGGGGATATAAATCACAACATGATAAACAATCCTCATTCTGAAATTGACAAATTCCGGCAAATCATAGAATAGAAAACAAATAACCCGCCGTAAAGAGCTCATGATTACCCACATTTTTTCATTTTTTATCTATTGTTCTGTTTATATAAAAATTTTTTTAACCAACTTCAATTCTTCATGTTGCTAGAAATTTGTCCCGTAGGGACATAATGTCGGTAGAAAACAAACCGCACGTAAACCCCCGTCCCGTAGGGACGGAATGAATATATATTAATTAATAACTCTGATTTGAATGTTAAACATTACGTCCCTACGGGACGGATATTCGGGGGGACTTTCTTTACTACCGATATTATGTCCCTACGGGCAATGCCATTAAGTTAAGTTAAATGATTTATTCATGGTCAATTTAATGAATTATCAGGCCCGTTAGGGCAATGTCATTAAGTTAAGCGAAATGGATCCTAAACAGGATCCTCAAATGAAATTTATTCATTTTATTCGTGTATTCGTGGCAATTTTAAAAATATTTGATTGCCACGAATGCACGAATTTTTGAAAAATAACTTTTTATAATTCTTAACTTAATGACATTGCCCTAAAGGGCCTGTCATTTCTTAATGCATTTACTTATTATAAATTCTTATGTTTAACTTAATGGCATTGCCCTACGGGACAAGAAATAAGGACATGGTTAACTTAACGACTTAGTGAAGCATCATTAATTTGACCAGGTGATAAAGATGTGGGTAATCATGAGCGTTAAGAGGCGGGTATTTATGTTTCCCAAAAGAATTATTATAATAATCACTGAATGCCTATTCAGTAAAATCAAAACTTATTACAGCATTGTTAAACAACACTGGGTTTTTACTCCAGGTTTCGATTGAGTTTCGATGAATGACGGCGATGTAATACGAGCCATTCAGAATAGAATTAGGGAAACTTGCGTTGGCATAACCGTCGGAATGTAAAATTACTTTTGCCTCAGCCACGGTAACAGAAGGATTATTGGCATCGTGAAGTTGGATTGTTATCGAATCCGAAGCTGTCGGGTCATTATTCAAACCCAGATCAAATAAGACCGAATGCATGGCACCGTTATCGTAAATTCCTTCGATATAAACTCTGAGATTTAATGTAATTCCGCAATCATTAACAGACATGGTAATAGTATTTGATATCGCCGGATTTCCGGAAACACAAGGAGCATTGCTTACAAGCTCGCATTGGATCTGATCGGAATTGCTGAGAGCATTATCTGAGTACATCGGGCTGTTTATTCCGACATTGGTTCCGTTTTTCTTCCACTGATAAACAGGATTTGAACCGGGGTTATTTGGAGTTGCGGTGAAAACGATGTTCGTTCCCTGGCAGACAGTACCTGAAATATCGGGAGAAATGCTAACGCCCGGGGTAACAACAGGATTGACAGTGATTGAAGGTGTATTGAAGACAGCGGTACATTCTGTTCCGTCACTTACTAATACAGAATAAGCACCGCTTGATGCCGGCGTCACAGTCTGCAAACCGCCGTCAAGATTACCAGGTTCCCAGGTATAGGTATAAGGTATATAAGGAGTAAACCGGAAAGCATCATTAGCGGCGGCGAATACAACACCATTTCTTCCGGGCACGGGCACTCCCCTGCTGCCCACGGCATTCTCGACGCCCTGCGTGGTTGTTGCGCTTTCATCAAAAGAAGATGCATCACTGATAACGGTAGTATGAATTTCAATGATGTTAGTTCCTTCATATAATATTGCCTGAACAACAAACGGATAGCCGGTTCCACCGTAGTGAGAAGTATTATAATTTACGACGAGCTTACGGTCAGGAGCACTTCCGGTTGTAAAATAGCCGATCGATGATCCGGCATTTTGCGGATTCAGATCGTTCCAGGCGAGTGCAATAAAATTATTCGGGTTGACGGTGTTTGGAATCGCTTCCCCATAGACCGGTTGTGCCGCCGTTCCTGCATTGAAAGTAATGAGGCCGTTCGATGAGATGTAAAAATTATTGTAATCCACTCCGAAGAAATTAAAAGTAAAACCAATCGACTTTGAAGTACTCACCTGATCATCGAGGAGCGATACGGTGGTATATGTTCCTGTGAGTGGAGCGTAAGGAATACCGGTAACTATATACGACCGGTTCACCGTGCCCGAGGCAACGGCCTCAAGCTGCACCTGTTCGCCGCTGCAGACAGTCGTTGGAGATGCGGATACGTCAACCGAAAACGCAGGATTAACGGTAATCGTATGTATAATGAAATCTGTTCCGAGAGGATTCGTAACGGTGAGCTTTACATTATAAGTACCGGGGGAAGTATATGTATGTTTTGGATGCTGAAGTGTTGAAGTGGTCATGTCGCCGAATTCCCAGAGCCATTCAAACGCCTGGACTGACTGATCTGTAAATTTTACAGTGCCACCGCAAGAAATAGTGGAGGCATCAGAACCAAAAGCAGCATCAGGAACCTGTGTCGGAGGAAGGCAATATGGAGGAAGATCAAAGTTTTCGGTTTCATCGCCTGCAACGTTTGCACTCCCCTGTGAGGCATTGAAGCCCATACCGCGACGTGCAAAGGCCTGCCAGATGAGGCACCGATGCGCATTGTTATATAATATGGCATCGGCTGTGAGAATCGCGTCACGTGCATCGAGAAAACCAGGTCCGCAGGGCTGAAGCTTCATTCCCTCGAGAACAAGCCTGATGGCAATGGTATTTCCGGCTGTGGTATTGTAGGGGTCGTTGCTAAACCCTAAAGCATCGATGAGGAACCACGACATATCCCAGATCGCATCGCACCAGATCTCTCCGATCGCATGAACTTCGGTATTCAAGGCAAGGTTGCCGTATGTCTGAGGATTAATGCTCATGTTCGTCGAATACGGATATCGTCTGATACCAGGTCCATTGGTCGGCTGGCCTTTAGCGAATGTTCCTATTCCTCTTGAATCACTCCCCTGGTCGCCGGGCTCAATCGTCATGATGAGAGCAAGCCAGTCGCTCCAGCCTTCACCGCCTTGTTCGCCGTTGCCGAGACAACCAGCCTGTGACGGACCGCCGGTGAGGCGGTTTGATACTCCATGACAATATTCATGGGTGATCACACCATTATCAAAAGAGCCGTCGATCTGGTTGGAGACACAGGTGTTTATAGTCGCAGTAACGCTTCCATTTAAAAGAGCAGCCTTAAGAATGTTTCCGTCAGCCTGGGAGATTGATATGCAGGGAATGCCCTGGTTCGGCGTGCCGGGCATAAGCAATGGTCCGCTGCTCGAATTGTTGGCAATAATAACACCTACAGCGCCGGCAGCCACAGCAGCCTGTGCTTTACTTACGAATGTGCAAATTCCACGGTCGATGAGGACGATTTTCCCGGCGACGTTATTGGTAATTGCAGAGCAGGCATCGGTAGTAGTACCTGAGCCGTCATTGACTAAAATGAGATTCGCCGTGATGGAACCAATTGAACTAAATTCAGCGGTGATGGCGGAAATTAAACCGTTGAATGAAGATGATGCGACATTCAGGCTTGTACAGGAAATGGTACTGCCGGACCATAGATACATTTGCATCCGGCCCGAATATCCGTCGGGCGGAGTTGAAAAGTTTGCATTGTTAGTTCCTCCGCCGTCGAAGGCTTCGGCTTTTACGTAGTCATTTCCCGATCCGCCATTCCCATAATTGTTTTGTTGAAAGTTACCGGCTACTTCATCGAATCCCAATGGATAAAGGAAATCATGAACCCTGTTATTTACATAAAACAAATTGGTGAGAGAAGCGTCCATGTTACTCGATGGCACTGCGCCGGCTGTATATGGAAAATCAAAGTGCAGTGTCGGTCCACCGTCAGGAGAATAACCGGGAACATTATTGTTGTCTGCATCTTCATAAACATAAACATTATTTCCTCTCGTAATGGAATATTCCTCTCCAGTTACACCATTGACATCATGCCAGCCATAAGGTGAGTTAAGCGGATCTGACGGATCAGAAATCAGGCTGCGGCTTCCGAAGGAGGGCGCTTCAAGAGGAAATGGGAAAATATTATAATCAGGAGTTGCAAATAAGCTTGCAGATGATTCAATAGTACATTCCACGGTATAATCATTCTTATCGATAATTTCACCGTTGAGAGCGTTCACACGAATGTTCCACCAGTGAGGTTCATCTTTTAATTCAACGCTTACGTCCCAGGCCAGCATTGCGCTGTTACCAGACAATTTATAGACGAGTTGAATCTTAACCAGGCTTTCGGATACATCAGGAGCTTCATACAAATAGGTATTGAGTGATTCATTTGAATTAACTAAACGGAGTGTTGCTCTTTCTCTTTCAAGGTATCTTAAGACAGCATCGAATGCTTCCTGAGGTTTAATGGATGGATTAACAGCATTAATTTTATTTTCAAGATGATCGACAATACCAGGGCTGAAGTGAATGATCTTGTTTTCTTTGATGGCAAAATTCGATATGGCATTATATACGGCAATGTTGTTATGTCGTTGTTGTATATAAATGTGAGTGATTCCCGATGATTTGTCGGTATACTGGTCGGTTAACAGCCAGCCATTGATATCGCTTTCCAGCCAATTATTTTTTTCCCGTTCTTCGTTCAGATACGAGTTAATGAGTTTTAAATTTTGCTGAGCATAACCCTCTGAAATGAGAAGAGAGCTCATGATAAATAAAGTAATTATTCTATACATGTGCGATATTTATTCGTTGATTTTTTATTAATCGAAGAGGTTTCACAAAATTGCATTTATAGTTTATCGGGACTTCCAAACAAAGGGCAATTGTGAACAAAGAACAATATATAAAAAATTATTTATTTACCCAATAAAATATTGCCAAATGAGGGAACGAATTTTCAGAAACAAGGCAAACCTAAATTTAAAGAAAAGAGTTTTTCAAATTTAACTCTCCCTAATGGGTAATTTTAAAAAAAACAAAGCTGTTTTTTGGATGCAAAATGAATAATAAAATCTATTTCTTCAGGACTTTCCGGGTAATCCTCATATCATCTTTTTCAATAACCAAAAGATAAGTCCCCCTTTTCAGATCTGCCAGCTGGTCAAATCTGTAAGTATTGAATTTCTCAATAACGTTTATGCGCTTCTGAAAAATGAGTTTCCCGGTATTTTCAAACAGGTTAAAAGAGACAGCGCCCCTTGTCTTTACAAAAAACTCGATTTGAAAATCGCTTTCAATTGGATTGGGGCCAATGCTTTTTATCGATATGGGATCATCAGAAATATTCTTTTCGTTAACCACTAATTCAACTTCGCTATAGCTAAACTTCCCGTCAAAATCAGTCTGCTTCAAACGATAATATGAAATGCCCTTTAACGGGTATTCATCAATTGCTTCATATAAAATTCTTGTAGTACTGTTTCCTGCCCCTCTTTTGGTTAACAGCGTTTCATAGGTAATATTATCCGACGAACGCTCGATGGTAAAGTAGTCGTTATTTTGTTCTGAAGCGGTTATCCAGTTTAGATACACTTTTTCATTTTCCAGTTCAGCTTTGAAATCGACAAGTTCAATGGGCAATGCATAGATATTTGAAAAACTAACCAGGAAAGATCGGAAAAACAATGATGTTTGTCTGGTTTCGGCAGATGCACTTGTGTTTACGGCTCCGGTTCTGTATAGCAATCCTCCGACATTATTGTAATTAAGCTGGTACATAATCTCGTGGTGGGAAGTATCAATATTAGCTACAGAAAAAGTTGGGCCCAGAGCCTTATAGTGACCACTATCGTTCGACATAGTTAGCAACGTTGCAGAATCCAGCGAGTAGCTTGTGGGCATCGTTGCAACTATATATTCACGTATACCCGAACTACCATCGACATCAACACCTGTTGCAGTGATTTTTTTCAAAATTGTATCAGTATTGGTATCCGCCTTTTTAAAACTAATCCTCCATTCAATATATGAGTCTTTATTTGCAGGAAAAGTCACGAAAGGCTGAAAAGATTCACTGTAACCGGTTGCACTGTTGTCAATGTCAGTTAATGAAGCACCGTTATAAAGATTTATTATTTCAATTTGAGCATCTACTCCACGAATAATATCCTGAAATAAATAGACAGCACCGACATTTCCGGAAGTTCCACCGATCAAAGAAGGAGATGAAAATGTAGGATTTTCACCAAGAGCAATTCCATATTGATAGAATGCAGTCATTCCTGATCGTACAGCTGTAACAACTCCACCGCTTACACTCTGGGTATTGTCGTTATGAGTGCCAATAGATTGCCACGATGAACTTGCATCATTCCGGACAAGAAGACTGTAAACCGTGGTCCCTGAAAGTTGATTAGTAAAACCAGATTCATTCAGCTGGATGCTGTAACTACCGGCTGTGAGTGGACTATTTGGGGTTAAGGTCCAATATCCGAAATCCAGCATTTCAGTCATTGGAATTCCGCTTACGACTGGCGTTAGTGGATAAAGTGTATCGTTGGTAACAGCATTTATAGCCTGACCCAATAAGCTTGTAAAACCTGCGGTACTTGTCAGGGTTACAGTCATAAGCTCATACATGGCGAAATTACCGACCGGAAAATCAAACGTACCGGAACTTGAAATCGTTCTTCTGAGTTTGCCTGCAATGTAGGAGGAGGATGAATACCCTGTCATTGCCGCGGCAGAAGTATTTGTAAGCTGCACTTCGTATGTTCCCGTGAGAATTTTCCCTGAAACAAAATTTATAATGTTCCCAACAACAACATTTGTTGTTAACATTAAAAAATTCCCATTGTTAATGGTTAATTTATATACTGAAGCCGGCAATCCGTTTCCTGAATTTTGATCGGCTGTTCCGTTGTATAAAAAATAAGAGGTAGCATTGTAGGTTCGTGTTCCTGTCACTTGCACATTGCCTGAGGTTGAGCCTGTATTTATCCCGTCCGGAGAACCAATACCTAATTCACCCGTTGCTGCAACAGTTAAATTTCTTCCGGTCATTACACTTGTTCCTAAATTACAGGTTGAACCTGCATTAACGATATAATCAACATTTCCCGAAACTGTATTTCCGGAAGCAGTGAAATTTTGAGCACCCGATTTACTAAATACGACCTGGCCGACTGCACCTGAACCGGATGTTGTGAGTGTTCCTCCTGTCTGTGAAAAATTTCCGTAGTTATTTATTGAGGTTGTGCTCGAATTACCTGCTCCAAAATTGAACGTCCCTCCGGTTTGGGAATAGTTTCCGGTCAGATTTAGATTTCCAGTACAATTATTACCGGTTGCAAATTTAAATGTGCCTCCAGCCATGTTAAAATCGCCGGTTTGATTTATTGTGATCGACTTACTGGCAACAGAAATTCCACTTAAAATCCCTCCTGTGACTGAAATATTTCCGGTAATATTTAAAGTATAATTACTCGTGGCCAATTGTAATTCCTTTGTCCCGGTGGAAGTCACAATAAAGTTACCCGTAAAAGTTGTCATGCCTCCACCGAAATTTACATCGGCTGTCTGACCAGCGCAGTTCCATATTAAATCATTAAAAGTCTGATTTAAACCGGAAGGCATTGCAGTATTTGTGGTATAGGCATTTATTTCGCAGGTTGATCCTGCATTCCAGACTCCTACCGGAATTGTACCGGCTGTTGTCGTATAATTATGCTGATAACGACCACCGCTATAATACGTGATGCTGGTCCCGCCTGCAATTGATACCGTTCCTGCATTTCTGAAAATGCCATAAATTTTAAGATCGGGAATCGCGGCCTTCTTTAGCGTCAGGGAAATTCCACTATTCAATACAAGTACTGCGCCTGATTCAACAACTACTTCATCTGTAGTCAGAGCTGCCGTAACAGTAACTGTATGACCGGATCTGATTGTAATTTGTTTCTCTGCGGTACCTGGAACCGCTGATGCAGCGACCCATGCAGCACCATTGTATTTTTCCCAGATGGCAAGATTATTCCAATTTCCAGAAGTAATGGTTCGAACATCACCATTAACATCGGCTCTGACATTTTCATGGTTTGCGAAAAAAATAACCACAACAAATAAAAATCCTGACAATAGGAATAGCAGACTCACAATAATGAATCTGTGCTTTAATGAATTTCGTAATTTAATTTTACCTTTCATTTAATCAATCTATTGGATTTGAACAAGATTTATGGGAATCAAATCAATCCATTTCTACATATCAACTTACAGATTCAATATTAAAATGTTATCATTAAAAATTGAAAATCTTACAAACTTTTCAAATATGAAGGAAAAATGCCCGAATTGAAAATCAAATGTTTAATTTCTACCCTAAAATATGAGAATCTTATGCTGACACAAAAACAGATTTTTAATTATTAATTGCAATTAATCCAAAGTTTAAAATGCTCTGTTCAATGAATTTGTTGATTGTTAAAAAACAATTATCAATTGTTAAAAATATTTTTAAAGCCAGGAATATTCTTACTTTCACATTCCTAACTTAAAAAATAAAACACATGCCAAAAATTAATGTTTATCTCACCTTCAAAGACAACTGCGAAGAAGCTTTCAACTTTTATAAATCAGTATTTGGTGGCGAATTCGCTTATCTTGGAAGATTCAGTGAAATGCCTCCACAACAGGGCAAGCCTCTTTCGGCAGAGGAAGGCAAAAAAATTATGCACGTATCACTTCCTATCAGCCAGGAAACAATCCTCATGGGCAGCGATGCAGGCGGAGAATGGGGACAAGATGTCAAACCCGGAAATAATTTTTCGATATCGTTGAGTGCCGACAACAAAGCCCAGGCGGATATGCTTTATAAAAAACTTTCTGCCGGTGGACAGCCTCATATGCCGATGAGTGATACATTCTGGGGTTCATACTTTGGAATGTTGGCGGACAAGTTTGGAATTAACTGGATGGTGAGCTACGATCAGCCCCAACCGGAAAAGGCAAATCAAAAGGCTGCTTCTGTGCAGCTCTAATCGAAGAGTAATCCCCAAAAACTTCAGAAATCAGCAATCAACAATCAGCAATCGTAAATCAAAACACTGATTGTTGATTGTTGATTGCTGATTTGTGATTTTTGAAGTTTGGCTCACATCATAAATCAAAAATCAACAATCAGCAATCATAAATCAAAAACCTGATTGTTGATTGTTGATTGCTGATTTTTGAAGTTTGATGTTTGGCATACATCATAAATCAAAAATCAACACTCAGCAATCGTAAATCAAAACACTGATTGTTGATTGTTGATTGTTGATTGTTGATTTGTGAAGTTTGATGTTTAGCATACATCATAAATCAAAAATCAACACTCAGCAATCGTAAATCTAAACACTGATTGTTGATTGTTGATTGCTGATTTGTGATTTTTGAAGTTTGGCGCACATCATAAATCAAAAATCAACACTCAGCAATCGTAAATCAAAACACTGATTGTTGATTGCTGATTGCTGATTGTTGATTTATGAAGTTTGAAGTTTAGCATAAATCAAAAATCAACACTCAGCAATCGTAAATCAAAACACTGATTTCTGATTGCTGATTGTTGATTTTTAATTTTTGAAGTTTATTTAATTATACATCTATTATTAAATGATATACTGGAGTAAATAATAACCATCATAAATTGGTTGTAAATTCTTGTTCAGCAAAATAAATTTGTTGTAAATAATTGCATCTTCAATCAGTAACTGATTAAGAACCGAAATAATTTATCTACAATTTTAACCATGAACAAAGAAAACTTAGAAGAAAGACTTATCAGCTTTGCAGTAGCAATTATCAATATTGCTCATTCTATGCCTGATGCAAAAGGAGCAAATCACCTGGCTGGTCAATTATTACGCTCCGGCACTTCCCCTGCTCTCAACTACGGAGAAGCCCAAAGTGGAGAATCCAGAAAAGATTTTATTCATAAAATAAAAATAGTTTTAAAAGAATTGCGAGAAAGCAATATCAATTTAAAAATTATTAATCGATCAAAATTATATAAGGATGAAGAGAAAATAATTTTTGCATTAAAGGAAAGCAATGAATTAATTTCAATTTTTGTAAAAAGTGTAATAACTGCTGAAGCCAATTTTAGTGCTAAACAACAAGGAATTCATTAAATGCAATAGCTCATTGACTTCATAAATCAAAAATCAGCAATCAACAATCAACAATCAAAACAATGATTGAAGATTGCTGATTGCTGATTTGTGATTTTCGAGATTTGTTTTCACTTCAAAAATCAACAATCAACAATCAAAAATCAAAAATCAAAAATCAAAACAATGATTGAAGATTGCTGATTGCTGATTTGTGATTTTCGAGGTTTGTCTCGCTTCAGAAATCAACAATCAGCAATTAAAAATCAAAAATCAAAACAATGATTGAAGATTGCTGATTGCTGATTTGTGATTTTCGATGTTTGTCTCACTTCAGAAATCAACAATCAGCAATCAAAAATCAAAAATCAAAACAATGATTGCTGATTGCTGATTGTTGATTGTTGATTTTTGAAATTTGAGATTCATCGGAAATCGAATTATGGTATGGCGGCACCCACACCGAATTGAATATTGGGATCTAAAGTCAGGAAATCTGAGCCGTCAACCGAGCCGTCACCGTTCAAATCACCAATAGCGTATCCGCCGTCACCATTTTGAATGGATGGATCCAGTTCCAAAAAGTCTGAGCCATCGATCGCGCCATCCCGGTTGATATCACCTGAAAATACTGCGTACACACCTGCATCAAACGTCTCTACTTCATTATCTCCAAATGCCTGCGAGGCCGATATAGAAAATGAATAATTTGTCACCGGAGAAAACAACACCGGAAATTTACTCCATGTTTCAATGCTGTTACGATGTCTGACCCTTAAATAATACGACTGCCCCGGAGTAATTACCGCATCTAAAATAAGACTCATCTGCCCATTTGATTTCAAAACTCCTTTGTCCTCTGCAATTAATGAGTAAGGAGGGTTTGCATCCATCACTCCAACCTCAACAGTATCTGCATCGGACGGATCTGTTGATACCCCTGTTGCAAACAAACAGCCTCCCGCACCCAGATTATCCATTTGTCCTCCTCCTGAGTAAAATCCCTGCAAATAGAGACCAAGATTTAACGTGATGCTGCAGCCATCATCAATACTACCATTACAGTCATCGTCGAGGCCATT
The DNA here is from genome assembly GCA_964486655.1 of uncultured Flavobacteriales bacterium. GTDB lineage: Bacteria > Bacteroidota > Bacteroidia > AKYH767-A > 2013-40CM-41-45 > JADKIH01. The sequence continues at coordinate 19,153 of CAZAON010000270.1, read as the reverse complement.
AAAACAAACTTCCGGAACAACCGGCACCTGTCCTACAATATAATTTGAAGTAGCAAGGCATCCATTTGCATCTGTAACAACTACGGTGTAGTTTCCCGTATGGAGATCAGTGAGATCCTCAATACAATATCCATCGCTGATATTAATATTGTAACCCATGTACTGATGAAACTCACAGGAATAATACAATAAATTTGGATGAGTGTCATCCGGAAGAAAACCGACCGTGCCATTTTGAGCCGGCGCACCGGTCTGGCCATTAGCGACAACATTATTGGAAGTGCCTCCTGCAAGGTCTGTAGTTATCCTGAACGGATGATTCGTTGTCATAACATCAAATGTATATTGCACACCCCTGGTAAGATTCAACTCGACTGCTTCCTTTCCATTGATGACATACCCGAATGCACTTCCCTGTCCGAACAGAGGATGCGAAGACGATTTCATGGCGAATGTAACAGCGAATTGTGTTCCCGATGCATTTGCAGTATCCCAGCATGTAGTATAGGATCCTGTTCCCCCTGCAACTGTCAGATCAATGGCAGCATTATTATTTGTGCAATTCTCATCGGTAACAAAAGCAGTTAAGGATAAAGGTGCAGGTTGACCAACCGTAAACTGAGCAGTCGCCGTGCATCCATTAGCATCATGAACGATCACTGAATAAACACCTGCATTCAAAGCAGATAAATCTTCAATACAATAACCGTCAACTATATTTATGATATATCCCATATACTGGTGGAACTCGCAGGAATAATAAAGAGTCGCAGGATGAGTATCATCAGGTATAAACGATACTATACCGTTTTGCGTCGGAGCTCCGGACTGTCCATTCATGACGACATTATTAGATGTACCGCCTTCAAGGTCTGTTGTAATCCTGAATGGATGATTTGTCGTCATCACATTAAATTCATATTGAATTCCCTTTGTTAGATTCAAAACCTTTGCCTCTTCTCCATTAATGACATATCCAAAAGAACTTCCCATACCAAACAATGGATGAGATGAAGACTTAGTACCAAATAAAACTGCAAACTGATTTCCGTTTTCCGTATTGGCAGTATCCCAGCAGACATTATAAGGTGGAGTGCCGCCTGAAATATTGAGATCGATGCTACCGTCTTTTGATCCAGTACACAATGTATTAAAAACATTGGCTGACAGTGAAATTGGTACCGAAGCGTTAACGGTATATTGCGAAGTAAATGTACAGCCATTCGCATCCCTGACGATCACTGTGTAAACACCTGGGAGAACGTTTGACAAATCTTCCGTACAATAACCATCAACTATATTTAAATTATATCCCATGTATTGATGAAACTCACAGGAATAATAAAGTAAAGAAGGATGAGTGTTGTTAGGTGTAAATGTCACGGTACCATTTTGTGTCGGTGCGCCTGCCTGACCACTTGATACGATGTTATTCGTTGATCCACCCTGCAGGTCGGTTGTAATTCTAAACGGGTGATTCGGTGTAAGAACATTAAAGTTATAAGGGATATCCCGAATTAACTCAAGTGCCTTTCCCTCCACTCCATCGATGACATATCCGAAGGCGCTGCCCTGGCCAAACAATGGGTGTGCAGCAGTCTTGGAAGCAAATGTAACAGCAAACTGATTTCCGTTTGATGTATTGGTCGTATCCCAGCATATCGTATATGGTGGTGTTCCCCCTGTCACATCCAGATTAATTGCACCATTTCTTGAAGAGCTGCAGGTAGCATCTGTCACAGCTCCGGAAACGGAAAGTGTCGAAACCACGCTGCTGACAGTATATTGACCAGCAGCAGTACATCCATTAGCATCTGTTACCACCACATTGTATATCCCGGCCTTCAGGTCAGAAGGGTCTTCCACGTTATACCCATTGCCGACATTTATTCTCCAGCCCATTGCTGCATGGGAGGCACAGGGGTAGTAGAGAATTGAAGGATGTAATTCATTTGGCCTGAATGTTACGATACCGGCCCCTGTCGGAGCTCCCGTCTGCCCGTTCGTAACAATGAAATTTGCATTACCACCAGTCACGTCTGTCGACACATGAAACGGATGCCCACCCATCACATTGAAAGTATAGGTGATACCCCTTGTAAAAAATAATTCCTTGGTCTCAGTACCATCCACATAAAATGATAACCCTACGCCTCCCGGTACAGGGTTCGCAGCAGTTTTTACACCCACGTTTACAGCGAAGACGGGGCCGTTTGAAGTATTGGCAGTATCCCAGGCAAATGTATAAGGCGGAGTTCCTCCGGATACCGAGAGATTGATTTTACCGGTTCGACTACCTGCACATGTATTCGTTATCACTGCTGAATTAATAACCGGTGCGGTTCCCGAAATGATCGTAATTACATTTGAATTCGCTGTAGTGGAAGTAAGACAACCCTGGCTGGAAGTTAACTGACACGAAATCTGATCACCGGCTATGAGTCCCGAAATTGTCAACGAAGATGTGCTTCCCACGGGAGCACCATTCTTTCTCCAAGAATAGACAGGTGCAGTACCACCGTTGGTTATCGACGACAAATAAGTCATTGATTGTCCCGAGCACGATCCGGCAGGTCCAACGATGGAAATAGAAGGTGTGGCTATCGGGCATATTACAACATTGTCAATAGCAAAACTTGCCCTTAGACCAGTCCCGCTGATATCGCGGACAACCCAGCGAAGATATACGGCAGATTGATTATTGCAGGCTGCCGGCAGATTTATCGATTGGGAAATTAAATTCTGCGGCGTGGTCGTTGCTCCAACCTGGTTTGTAGTATTATTCTGATAAAATCCGTTTACCAAACCGGTAGCTGAAGTCCAGGTTCCGGAGATAGATCCTACTCTGTATTGCAAATCCATTCCGTTTATCATTGTGTTTGTAACGCCATCGAAGGGGTTCCTGATTGTCATTGCATCAAATTTTACCTGTATGTTTGAAAAACCGGTAGTACTGATAGCAAGTCCCAATGCAGGATCTGAAGCGCCGGAAGATAATATTCCAATCTTCCCATTATAATTATGCACTCCTCCACTCGAATTAGAGGCACTACTGCTAGCAATTAAACTTGAATTTCCCGTCGGTGCAGTAGTTCTGAAAGATGCCGAAGCGACTGTTCCGAGTGTCCACCCCTGCCAGCCTACAGGATAAAAAGTAGTTGTTGAAGAAATGGTAAACGTCTGGTTATACTGAAGCGCTTGTAACGCTGGAGATGTTTGCGCTGATACATTTAATCCAATGATTAAACATATCAATAAAATATTTGCGGTTAAGAAGTGATGGCAGACATTTCTCATGATAATATTTTTTTGGTTTATATTTCGGTCTGATATAGTTTTGTAAATCAGAAAAATTAAAAATAAGAACTCCTGTTTCCATGACTTGTCAATGTCTGCTAAGCACTGAAATTATCAAATTAAATATCGCTGAATGGGAATGTTGAGAGAATTAACAATTGTAATATTCATAATAATCTGCAATTTCAGGGCAATTTCAGGGCAAACGGCATTTAATGGCAGTTTTAAAATGTCATTTGATGTTGCTGAACGGGAAAAAAATGTTCCGCTGCTTTGGTATGTTGAAGACGGAAAGGCCAACAATCAGATGACCTTTGAACTTCAGGATGAAATGATAAAAAAAGGTGTGAGCAAACGCGTTTTGTTTAACCCATCCGACAGTACATGGACGATGCTGATCGAGTTCAATAAAATAAAACAAGGGTCAAGAATACATGCAGCAGCAATGTATCGCGACTCAATTAAACATACCTCTTTAATTGTTAAGTCCACAAAAGAAAAACGTATAATTGAAGGATATCAATGCAGTAAAATTATTTTTGAAAGCGATAGTTCAATTGCTGAAGGATGGGTCACGAAAGATATCAATTTTGACCTGTGTAATATTTACAGACTCCTGAGCCATTGCGGAATGATGAATGAATATATTCAAAAAGGAGAATGGTATTTTAGCGATAAAGTAAAAACCATGATTTTAGAATTAACATCCAGAAATAAAAGTACCGGAGAAAGTTATACATTAAAGATAACGAATGTCACGCCGGGCAATATAAATAAAAAATTTTTTAATCTCGATGGTTTTAAAATTTCGGATATTCCAGAAGGATTGAATTGCGGAGTATCGATCGAGAACAGCAAATAATAAATGATTCTCAAAACACGATTACCGGAAATCTTAAATTTCGTATCCGATGTATACGTGTAAAAATCACAATTCGTTGATCAATATTGGGTATTCAGGAACAACATGATTGATCAACGAATTATGATTTAGTATTTACTGCAAGGTATTCTATGGTATAGCCGCTCCTCAGGGGCATTTCGATGATTATTACATAAATCAACTAAACAGGCTGTCGAATTATATACGCTTATGGAATCAATGCTCCTACCCCAACCTGAATATTTGGATCTAATATCAAAAAATCGGTTCCGTCTACAGCACCATCACCATTTAAATCACCAACGGTATATCCGCCATCACCATTTTGTATGGATGGATCCAATTCAAGAAAATCCGAACCATCAATCGAACCATCCTGGTTCAGGTCTCCGGTATAAAACATCCAACCGTTTTGATCAAATGACTCAGACTGGTTATCTCCATATGCTTTTGAAGATGATGTTGTGAAATCATAATAGGTATGACTGATCATCGAAACCGGATTTGCACTCCAGGTTTCAATACTGTTGCGGTGACGAACTGCCAAATAATAAAAATGATCACGCGCCTCGAAAGGAAATTGTGTCTGAAGGTTTCCGTCTACATCAATCGTTGCTTTAGAAAAAAACGAGATACTCAACAACGTCGGATCATGTAATTCTACAATAACAGTATCACACAAGTTTGGATATGTCTGTGCATCTGCCGCCGCAATAAGTTTTCCATTGCCGATGTAAAATCCCTGAAGTAACAATCGCGCATGCAGCGTAATGTTGCATCCTTCATCTATTACACCATCACAATTATCGTCTATATTATTGTCACACAGCTCCGGCGCATCAGGATTCTGAAGCAGACTCTGATCATTACAATCCTTATCGTTCAAAACATATCCGTCAGGCTTGGAACATTCAACAATATAGTTTGCAGGATCTCCGAATAAATCCCCGTCGGTATCTGCATAAAATGTATCCCTGCATTCGACTATGGTCACAGCATCAGGTTGATTATGCGGATCTGCAGGACTCGTTTCGAAGTTTCCCGCTTCGTCAACTGCAATGCTAAAGAACTCGTATTTATTTCCCTGCTGGCCAACAAATTCAATTCCGGATCCACTCACTTCATCATATAAATTGTAAGCACCGTCATTAACCGATACATATAAAGAATAATAAGCAATACCAGAAATAATATCAGAACCGGTAATGTTAACCTGGAACGTATCATTCACTGTATTGGCAGGAAGTGGAGCTACACTGCTCTGTGGAATTATTTCGTCAAACCGGTTCAGATATAAATTCGTTTCAATCGGATCATTTTCATCGAAGACGATTGTTGCTTTATTTGTGATCGTATCTCCGGTCAACACTTCCTGTCTGTAATCGACTCGATAAGTTAAAGTGCCCGCACCTTCTCCATTAGTATTTGGAGGAAGAAATCCGTCGAAAGCACCACTGACTTCTTGAAAATTGACTGGATCCACAGTCGTTAGTTTCCATTTTACAATACCTGTCGATGGCCTGTAATCGCCAACGATTAAAAGCTTATCTGTCATAGGAAATGGCAGGTCCACTATTTTTATGATTGTCGTGTCAACGATATCGGATAGATCCACCAGCAATTTTGTACCAACCAGTACACCTCCCCATCGAAAAGAAAGTGCATCTATCTTTGTTAAATCAAGTGTATCTGTTACAGTAACAGTTATGGCCGGTGCGGAAGCATCAGATAGATTTTCAAAATCAATTTGATAAACTCTGTCGTTTCTCTCACTGGTCCACATCTTATCAGGACTGTTTGCGGGGCCATACTTGTGATTTGGATCTGCCGAACCTGCTGTACACATCATCCGAACTATGCCTGCACTACCATCACTGCTTTGAAGGCTCTCTCTTATCGCGTGAATCACTCCATACCCAATATCATATGTGTCTCCAAAATTCTGTGAAAAATCTCTTCTGTACATATCGCATATACCATCGTCACCGAAGCCTACTCGCTCACGACTTATTTGTTGTGTGGCAGCCGCATTTAAACCAGGAGCATTCACTGCGCCTGCTGAGTGTTCACCATAAGCCAGTGTACCCATAGTTTCAACAATTATTTTCCTGAAATCAGAATCTGACAGACTTGCCGGCAGATTGGACACACAACCGGAAGTTGAGACGTTTACCAGAATGGCTGACAAAACCGCCGGGAATGATATATTCAAACCATTTGACTGGTCGTTTGCCAATGCAGTTAGAATTAAATCATAAGCATTGTTATAGCATGGATAAAATAAATTTGTGTCTACCTGGATGCCAAGTACTTTTTCAATGCCGTGCTTCATATAATGACGGAAAGTGAAGCTATTATTAATGGTAATGTTACTTCCGTCTGCATCCGACTTTAAGAGCGGGTTCAGGACTGCAGTAACCCGGGCATTAACGGCCAAAGATGATGAATAAATATACAATGGAATTAACGAAGATGAATTAGCATTAATTCTCGGAATGATCAGCCCTCCAAGTCGTGACGAGGTGGAATCATCTGCCAGGTTAAAATTCATTATATCCGGATTGATCCCATTTGAAGAAAGATATTGAAATGCTGCGTCGAAAACGGGGATTCCAATTAGAGTGGATAATCCATTTATGGTTTCACCTATTATGGAGTTCCTGTCGCGCCAGATTATTGGTACAGCAACTGCATCGCGGGAAGATTTATTTTGTACCCGGGTGCCTGAGGGTATCATGAAAGTTGAAAATCCACCACCACCTCTAAATCTGCTACTTCCTTCGAAAACTATTTGCAGCGAATCGTTGCAGGCACTCACTACTTCAAATTCATCCGTCAGGGTATAGCTCCCCACTCCCGGAATTGTAAGTTCAAGATCTCTCATTCCGACAGAAGAATTATTCAGATTGAAACGCGCACGAATCAGCGTGTTGTCGATGAACGTTTGAGATACCGGAGTTATATCGGGAAATCCGTTCTTTTTCAATTTTACAATTGTCGAAGCAGTTAATGCGCCGCCATTTATATTAAGAGTCAGGAGACCATTATTACAACCACGCTTACATTCAAGATGCCTGACACCGGCTATGGCAACCTGGTGAATTATGGTATCATTTGGGCATTGGGTATTACTTCCGATGAGTCTAACATCGTAATTCCCGGCCAGGTTGTATTCATGGATCGGTTTTAAAAAAGATGACGTGCCTCCATCACCGAAATTCCAATTGATAGAATTCACGTTCAGGGTATCAGTTTCGAAATAGACACTATTAGCATAAACGACAGGCTCAAATAATACGCGAACATGCTTATGTGGATTTTTAAAAATTAAAACTTCCGACAACGACCATCTGTCATCAGAATTTTTAAAACGGGTATAAAGCTTATGAGTACATTGGATATTCGTGTCCGAAATGGGAATATTCAGATCGAGGTCCACCTGATCAGCAGTCGCAAAAGAGATTGGTATGCCTTGTCCGAATCCAGGATCCTGATCGATAAAATATTCTCCCGATATTAAAGGTTTGTTATTTGCAGGCTCAAAAACAGAAAATAAATTATGCGCCGCTAATGACCATCTTCCATATTCATTTTGAAAACGAATAAACAGATTATGCAGCCCTGCCGACAGCGCCGGCGAAACAGACAAGCCTGGTGTTATATCAATAGTATTTCCGGGTGTTATGGATATTGGAAAACCATTTCCTGCTCCGGGATCCTGATCAATAAAATACTCCGCATTTACAATCTGTGCGCTTATTTGAGGATCATAAACCGTGAATATACTATTAGTCGCGCACGACCAAACTCCGTTTTCATTAAGAACCCGGATATATAAAACATGCATTCCTGTTGTTAATGCAGAAGGAATGGATATATCGAATGTGATCTCCAAATCACTAACCGGCGAGGGGAGTGTTATAATTGCCCCGTTACCGGCCACACCAACTCCGGGATCAGTATCAAAATAATATTGATAAGCGGTGATGTATTGGGAAGTCTGCGAAATTGCATTCGATGAAAGCAATAAGAGCAAACAGGAAAGTATAATTCTTATTTTCATACGAATCAGATAAATTGTTGTAAATACTTTTAATTACCGCTTGGTTTGGTAGCCTTAACCTTTACCTGAATAGTGCCACCGGGTGGAACTGTAGTATTATTGATGGTCATTGACCGTATGATGGGAATAATAAGTGTTTCGCCGGATTCGTCGAACGCAGACGTGCCTCCATGTACACCTACCTGGGTACCATCGGTGGCACCGGTGACTGCTGCCGGATTGGTGACATTATAATCATGACTGGCAGAATAAAAAGATCCTAATGTATAATTGACGAATTGCGGATCTGTAAGTCCGGTATTTGGCGGACTCATAGATACCAGCCGGGCAAAATTGTTTATAAAACTATTAGTACTGAAGTTTTGAATTGTGGTACAATTCATAAAAATGCTATTCTGTATCGTCATATTTGTTAAATTAAATATCGGCATTACAGTAGAAAGAAAAATACAATGATCTATCAGGACATTTGTTGGAACGTATCCTATAGAACCGGTCATGATTCTTCCTTCGAAAATGCAATTTGAAATAAAGATTCCATTTGTAATTCCATTATTGACCGGCTCTAATTGCAGGTTTTGGCCATCATCAGATTCGAAAATACAATTTCGAAAAGTAATGTTTGCATGTCCATAGCCATTACCATTATTTCCACCAATTACAATACCTGCCCCAAATTTACAATCTTCAAATACCAGATTACTCACTTGTCCATTTTCAGAAGAAATTTGAAAACCGCCAACAAATTCCAATCCATAAAAACGGGAACCACTCGAACCGTTATACATTAATCTCCAGCCGCAACAAAGATTTGCCGGCTGAATAACCGAACGATTTGAATTCATTTTTGCCGCATTAAATCCCACCCCGATATACACCAGACTTTTATCCATGTATACGGCGTAATAAGTTCCGCTGTATGGTTGTATCATGATTGTATCGTCATTGGAAGAGGCATTATAGACTGAATTAAAATCACTGTACTGGGCACCACCAGCTCCAGACAGAGTTCGGACAGTAGCTCCTGCATGAACAAATAAAATTGAAAGTACCAGGATAAGCATTAAGTTTTTCATAGTATATGGATTTTTTATTGTTTCGAGACATTAGTGTTGACAAGGGTTTGAACATACAATGTGGCTTAAATATGCACTTCAGGCAATACACCAAAAGGTGTATTTTCATTTGATGATTTTATTTTCGATTGCAAAACGAATCAGCAGTGCCGTATTCTTTATTTCCAGTTTACGCAGAATGTTTTTTCGGTGCGTATTTGCAGTGTTTACACTTAATGAAAGTTCTTCTGCTATTTCCCGGTTTGTCATTCCCTGAGCAATCAACTGAATGATTTGTATTTCTCTTGAAGTTAATTTCATAAAGCCATACAAAAGACCTAACATGAACATGATTTTCCAATACACCAAAAAGTGTATTTCACAAACAATGAATTAAAATAAAAATGTGAAACGTTTAAATCAGTTTATTGTCGATTGCAAATTTGACGAGCGATGCCGTGTTGGGCTGATTTAATTTTGCAAGCATATTCTTCCTGTGTGTTTCCGTGGTTTTTTCGGAGATAAATAGTAGTTCTGCAATTTGCTTATTAGTCAGTCCTTCCGAAATTAATTTCAATATGGCCTTCTCACGTGGAGTTATAAGACTCTCCGAAAAAGTGATATGTTCCTTTTTTGAAACCGGTCTTCTCTTGTTATCACGATCAAAATACTGAGCAATGGAACTGGAAAGGAAAATTTCTCCCTTGAAAACTGACTTAATAGCTTTTAATAGTTCTTCTGTTCCTGAATCCTTAAGAACATATGCATCTGCACCGGCATCAAGTGATTTAACGACTGAGGGCAGATCGGCCAGCATGCTGAGAATAATAATTTTAATTTTGGAATTGAATTGACGAATCTCACGGGTCGCGTGATGTCCGTCAATCAGAGGCATATTTATATCCATCAATAGAATGTCAAAATCTCCCCGCCGGCATTTTTCTATGGCTTCCTTGCCGTTTAAAGCAAAGTCAGCAACTTCACATGATAATTCATTCTTTAAAATATAATTCAGTCCTTCAATAAATAGTTTGTGATCGTCTACAACCAGTAACTTATATTTCTTCTCTGGCATATTCAGGGATTTCTATTACAACGCGAAAGCCGGTTCCCGGCGCTGTATCAAAGTTAACATTTCCATTGAGCGATTGTATTCGATCTTCAATATTCGATAATCCTCTTCCACGATTAATTCTTTTAAGATCCATGCCCACACCATTATCTTCATACAATAAAACTATTTTATTATCTCTTTTAACCAGTTCGATTGATACATTTTTTGCCTGAGCGTAACGAAGAGTATTATTGATCAACTCCTGGGTTATACGAAACAATTGATGCTCGGTCTTCTTCTCCAATCTTGAATGAATCTGATGATGTGAAAGCGTAAAATTTATTTTCTGGAGCAGATTAATTTTATTGACCAATTCTTCGGTTGCTGCAAGATATCCCTTCTCCTCAAGCGTGGATGATTGCAAATCATCCATAATTTTCCTGAGATCACTGATGGAAGATTCAATCATCTGTAAGGAGTTAACGATTAATTCCTGGTCGTTTTCTATTGATGAATTTTCCTTCATGTGATTTAAAAACATGCGGGCTGTGGAAAGTTGAGCCCCAAGATCATCATGAAGTTCAGAACTAATTCTTTTCCTTTCATTGAGTAAAGCCTGCTGAGTTTCTAATTTTTTCACCAGTTTATAGCGGTGAAAGAGTAAGAATCCAATCAGCAATAATGTTAATCCAAACCCAATAATCATGAATTGCTGGTTTCTTTGCCTTGAAATTACCGATAACTGCAAAAGTCTTTCCTGCTCTTTAACTCTTAACGCATTTTTGGCATTTGCAATTTCCAGTTTCTTCTTCTCCAGATCGGTATTCGTTTTGCTTAACGTAAGAGTACTAATCTCCAGTTCCTGTGCTTGTTGCTTATTAATCAAAACGGACTGAGTCAATTCATTTTGCTGAGAAATCAATTTTAATTCGCGTTCGGCCTTTTCCTTATTTAATATTGCCAGTTCTTTTTCCTTTTTTTCCGTTTCGTATTTTGTAAGAAGCTCTTTTGCTTTATTTGAACGTTCGACATTCGACAATGAATCAAAGTCGGCCTTAAACTGAACATGATACTTTAACGCCTGCTTGTAGTCCCCCTTTTTTTCATAAACCTGGTATAATAGATCATTCATGCTGGAAGTCATTGAATAATCCTTAAACTTTGCAGACCGATTCATTATTTCATTGCTTAATAAAATACATTTGTCATAATCTTCAGTTTCAAAATAATACTGTGCTATGTAAGAATCGATCCTGCTTTCCATATTAGCATTATTCATGGCTATGGCAAGAGCTTTGGCTCTGTAATAATGCAAAAACATTTTTGCAGTATCCTGTAAATTATATTTATATAATCGGATGAGATTGTTTTCCGCCATGGCTTCATTCACCGTACTTCCAGATGCTCTTGCATAAAAAGCAGCCTTTTCAAGTGCTTCACCACACTGCTGATATTTTCCGGATCTCCTGTATGTAATACCCAGAATATTGTATGCGGAAAAAAGCAAAGCCGTGTCTTTGGAAAGTTCAACTGTAGGAATTCCCTCATTAATTATCTGAATTGCTTGGTCGAATTTTCCCAACTCCATATAATTTCCGGCAAATGTCAGATTTACCCTGGTCATTAAAGCAGGATCAATTATATTTTCTGCATTTTCTTTTGCCTCTATCAAATATGCCATGGATTTTTCTGCATCGTTAACATTTGCCCAGGACAACGTAAGACATGCAATTGCGACGTATTTGTACTCATTATGAGTCTTCGCCAATTCATACTGAAGTCTTGCTACATCATTGCATTTCTTTATCTCTTCGGTTTTCTTGTAGCAATCTGCCAAACCTGAATAAACCTCAAGAATATTTTCAATATCATTTATCCTTTTAAAAATACTTAGCGCATGATTATATTTTTCAATAGCACTTTTAAAATGCTCAAGCTTTTTTTCTGATTTTGCTTCTTTTAAAATGAGATTAGCCTCTTCTTCTGAAACAGTATCATTTATTGAAGCGGACCTGCTGTTAAATACATCTGACTGGGAATTAGTCTGCAGATTATCGGATGAATCTGCAAAACCATAGGATGTTCCCGGCACTAATAAAAACAATAAAAAACAGAGTTTTATAATTCTAAACATAGAATGTCGAAACCATTTAGTTCTATACGTAAATCAAATGAATTTCAGGAAAAAAAGCAAATTATACCTCACACAACTGTTTGCATGAAATCTGGTAGTGGCTCAGTTTGAAAGCAGATGTTTTATAATAGTCCCGATCTTTTGATCGGGGATTATGTTCGAAAATTTCCCGGGCTTTAGCCCAAATGAACGGCCGTTAATTGGGGCTAAAGCCCGTATTGTTGCATTTGTTTTCCCCGATCTAAAGATCGGGGCAATTAATCTCTTTTAGAAAATGTAAAATAATATTTGAATCTTGAAACTGAGTCACTACCTGAAATCTTCAGATTGAATCAATTGATTTAATTTTTTCTATCTTGTATAATCCAATGCGTTTACGTTTGAAATAAAGTTGATTCGATTGAAGAAATTACAATAGCATTCCAAATGCTATAGGTTTGATCATAAACAATAATTTAAAATAAACTTATTGCCATGAAAAAAAATAACCTTCATTTATTACTTGTATTTATGCTGCTTAGCACAACATCTATGAGCCAGGTACCTCAGGCAATTTCATATCAGGCAGTAGCAAGAGAAAATTCCGGTAATCCCATCTCTAATCAAACAGTTGAACTTCGTTTTACCATTCGCAATTCACTGACAGGTGGAATTGCATTGTATCAGGAAGTGCAAACGCTCGTTACAAATTCACTGGGATTGTTTACAGCGAAGATTGGACAGGGAACAACAATCAGCGGAACATTTACGAGTATAGATTGGGGAAACGGGTCCAAATTTTTACAGGTTGAAATGAAACCTCCGGGAGGTACTTCTTACATTGACATGGGAACCCAGGAAATGCTAAGTGTACCGTTTGCATTAAATGCTGCAAACGGAAACTGGCCGAAATCAGGAAACGACATTTACAATTCAAACGGCGGAAGCGTTGGTATCGGTACCATCGCTCCTGTTACTTCTGCAAAGCTGGAAGTATCTTCTTCAACACAAGGATTTCTTCCTCCGCGCCTGTCGCTTTCTCAGCGGAATGCAATATTTAATCCTGTTGCCGGATTGCAGATATGGTGTCTGGACCTTAACTGCCTGCAGGTTTACGACGGAACTACATGGATGAACATTGCTCCTTCACCGATAGTATTGCCCGGAGTGGAAATCTGCGATGAGATCTGGATGAAGAAGAATCTCGATGTTGCAACTTACAGAAATGGTGATTCGTTGTTGTATATCACAGATGTGGGCCAGTGGTTTGGCACTACTCTGGGGGCATATTGTTATTATAATAATGACTCAGCTACCTATGCTTCAGTATATGGAAAACTTTATAACTGGTATGCGGTGCATGATCCTCGGGGACTTGCTCCTGTGGGGTGGCATATTCCAAAAGCCGGTGAGTATGGTGATATGTATTATTGCCTGGGCGGTGAAAACATAGCAGGAGCTAAATTGAAAGAAGCAGGACTCGCACATTGGGCAGCTCCAAATGCCGGTGCAACGAATAGCACAGGTTTCACAGCACTTCCGGGCGGATATAGAGACGAGCAGGGAGTATTTGACAGGATAACTGAATTTGGAAGATGGTGGTATGATGCGGAAGACATACAAGATGATACCAAGGCAAGAGCAATATGGTTGTCCTGATCAACGCCCGATTTACTCTTTAGTTCTTTTGATAAGGGCTTTGGATTTTCAGTGAGGTGTGTTAAAGATTAATGTTGGAATCATAAATCTGAAATTGTTAATTCTTGTTCGCAAATCCAAACACTTCGCAAATCGTTAATCTGAAATCGTTAATCCTTGTTCGTAAATCAAAACACTTCAAAAATCGTTAATCTGAAATCGTTAATTCTTGTTTGTTAACGAAATTCAAATAAAAATGTACGAACAAGAATTAACGATTGACGATTAGCGATTGACGATCATTGTTATGGTATCACCGCTCCTACTCCAAGTTGAATATTTGGATCGAGTATTAAAAAATCCGAGCCATCCACAGAGCCGTCTCCATTCAAATCACCAACGGCATAGCCTCCGTCACCACTCTGAATTGAAACATCGATATCCAGAAAATCTGATCCGTCGATAGCTCCATCCTGATTGATGTCTCCGCTGTAAATTGCCCAGCCTGTCATGTCGGGAGTTTGTACCATATTGTTTCCAAACGCTTGCGTCTGTGCAGTAGTAAAATCGTAATTTGTAAATGCATTCATCACCACCGGATTTGCTGACCAGGTTTCCACTGCATTTCTATGCTTCAATTGTATGTAGTGACTTTCGCCTTGAACTGTAAAATCTGTATACTTTGATAATGCCGTTCCATCTGTCTTTACAATGACCGTATCAAAATGTTGCGGTAACATGGTACCCGGATCAAACAGCGTCACAAACACTGTATCCGCATCTGTAGGATCTGATGATCCTGCGCACACAAATAAGCACCCTCCGGAACCAAAATTATCCATCAATCCTGCACTTCGATAATATCCTTCAATAAATAATTTTAGATCAAGATTCAGGAAAGCATAAACGGTTACTTCATTTGACGTAGCTGAATTACCATTACATGTTCTTATCACCGAATAATTTCCTGTCAGACCAGCTCCATAATTCTGGCTCGTGGCTCCCGAAATTGTACTGCCATTCATGAGCCACTGATAAGTGAAACCGGAAAGGTCTGGTGGCGTCACGGAAGTGAATTGTCCCAGATTAATCGAATCCGGTTCAGGAACAGGAAGTACAGCTGCAACAACGGAATTCAGTTGTGTTATCGTATCATGCATAATCAGACTCCAGTGATTGTCCTCATCCTTCACCCGTAGTCCAACAAAATGCTGTCCGTTAGTAAGACAAGGCATCAGGATTTCTGCATTGAAATTCACATTATCATCCGGCGCGGGTACAGTTAATGGAAATCCGTTTCCAACTCCTGGATCATTATCAAAATAATATTCTGCAGATGTGATCACCGGCATATCGCTGGTTGGTGTCTGAATATAAAACCTGCGTGATTCAAAAAGACCCCATTTCCCTTCTGAGTCCTTTACACGAATAGCAAGATGATGAAAACCCTGACTCAATGAGGCAGGAATTGAAGCCAGGAAAGCTATAGTTCCACCTGAAGTACCGACCGACAGAGGTGTAGCACTTCCATTTCCGGGATCAGTATCGATAAAATATTCTGCTTCTACAACATCAGTAACATCAGTTGAAACAGGAGAAGAAATATAAAACCTGCGTGATTCAAACATTCCCCATTTACCCTCTGAATCTTTAACCCGTATGCAGAGGTAATGAAATCCTTCACTTAATGATACCGGAATCGATGGTGAAAAATTAACTGTCGATCCATCAGTCACAGGTATCGGTGTACCATTTCCAACGCCCGGGTCAGCGTTGAAAAAATATTCCGCATCCGTAATATCTGTTACATCAGAAGATGCCGGAGATGCTATGTAAAATCTTCGCGACTCGAACAAACTCCATTTGCCTTCTGCATCCATCACCCGAATGGCGAGAAAATGAAAACCGGGACCTAAAGCAACGGGAATTGTCGGAGAAAAGTTTACAGTCGAACCAGGAGTAATTATTATCGGAGTTGCATTCCCTTTTCCCGGATCAGTATTGAAGAAATATTCTGCAGCAACAATATCAAATACATCGGCTTCAGCAGGGGAAGCAATATAAAAACGTCGCGTTTCAAAGAGGCTCCATAAACCATCGTTATGGAAAACCCTTATTCCCAAATTATGAAAACCATTTGAAAGCGATGTTACCGGTATCGATGCAGAAAAATTAACCACATCAGTTGGTTCGGTCAGGATAATCGTAGTAGCGTTGTTGACACCGGGATCGGTATCAAAAAAATACTCTGCTTTGGAGAAACCCTGGCTGAAGACATTCAGAGTCCACAACAAGCAAAATAAAATGCCTGGTAGATTTTTCATGATTGAAAGATTTTAGAGCAGTTAGTTACTCTTCTTTCCTTCAACCTGGATATTCAGCGTACCTCCTGCAGGAATGTTTGGATTATTGATTACGAAATTTGACACGCGTGGAAGGCGGCTGTTGCGGCTGTTTGCCCAGTTCGCGCTACCCGTTGCATCGTAAAGCAAGCCCATGTCTTTTCCATCTACACCCGAGTTATTTGCAGGACCGGCGGCTATGGTATAATCTCGAGAAACGCTAAATGAACCACTATTTACAGATGTCTGATCCGTCATCTGCGGGTTCTGATTGGAAACGTTTCCTCCACCATCAATATTGCTGTTGACGGTCCATGGTGAATCATATTGCGGATTCGCCGGAGTAACAGGAGGATGATACGTAAGATTATTACTGAATGTACTATTTGAATTACTGATGCCTGCATCACGTCGTACAAAAATATTATTTGTAATTATTAAAAACCCACATGAGTTAAACACATCTGCTGTATTTGAACCTGGTCCATAAAACAAATTATGATCAATAACAACTGTATTGAGTGGATTACTCAGTGAATTTATTTGTGTAGTATTGGAACGAAAAAAGACATTATTTTTAATAAGCCAGTTTTGATACACAGTCCCGGATGTTCCATTTATTGATTGACCGTTGAATATATTTCCTTCAATCGTATAATTGGAATAAGGAGATCCACCTTGATTGGCATCTAAAGAATTACTAATTTGGTTTCTTATAATTCGTATATTGCTTGGAATGGGGGATCCAATTGTTAAATTTTGAATGCTTAACCCCTGTATTTCTGTTCCGCTTGAAAGCGTACCAGAAATACTGATAACGCTATTAATATTTGCGGTAAACGCCCACTGCTTATCCGGATTCCATCCGGGACCAATTACAACAATGCTTTTATTTGTAATAGTAAATCCCGAATATGAATTAGGTGACCCATGCACATAAACAGTATCGCCACTCGCAGCACACGCATTAATAGCCGCCTGAATGGATGAGAATTGTGCAATGGTAGAAGTTGGAGTGTTGTTTACAGTATAGACTGCAGCTTTTAATGCCCCCGCAATTAATATGATTGCGAATAGTGAAGAGAATAATTTTGTTTTCATATGAGTGTGTTTTATTTGTTTTCATTTTAAAATTTGATGAAAGAGAAACGATATATTAAAAGCTGAAATATAAATTAATTTTATATGAATAATTTCCGTTTATACTAAAATCAAACCTTTTTCATACTTTAATATTTTAGAGGGCTTAAAATTTCAAATAATTCCAATTGAGATCTTGTTTTTGAATGATGAGTATGTATTTCGGGTGATATTGTTTTCTTAGAAAGAAATCACTATTTCTTGTTCGTTTATCAAACACTTGGTAATTCGTTAATCTGAAATCGTTATTCCTTGTTCGTTAACGAAATTCAAATAAAAATGTACGAACAAGAATTAACGATTGATGATTAGCGATTGACGATTAAAAAGAGTTTAATACAATATCCATAATATTCGGTTTTTAGGTTGGATGGACAAGTATGTTATTTGTATTAAAAATTGAATGTTATAAACAAGAAAGAACTCGAGGAACGGCTGATAAATTTTTCGGTATTTGTGATTGCGATTGTGCAGGCAATGCCTGAGTCGAAAGTTGCTTCTCATTTGTCAGGACAATTGATTCGTTCCGGGACTTCGTCTGCTCTTAATTATGGAGAAGCACAAAGTGGTGAATCCAGGAAAGATTTTATTCATAAACTTAAAATTGTAGTGAAAGAATTAAGAGAGAGTAATATTTGTCTAAGAGTTATTTCTCGTACGATGATGATTAATACTGAAAAAGTGCAGTTAGCCATTAATGAAAGTTCGGAACTTATTGGAATATTTGTTAAAAGTATAGAGACAGCACAGAAGAATTTGATGCCTGATTCTGTCGCGGCAAATTCAAAAAAATAACAAATCACCAATCTGAAATCGTTAATCCTTGTTCGTTAATGAAATTCAAATAAAAATGTACGAACAAGAATTGACGATTAACGATTGATGATTGACGATTAACGATTAACGATTAACGATTGACGATTGACGATTGACGATCATAAAAAAAACCCGCCAATCTTACGACTGACGGGTTTATAATTACGGCAACGACATACTCTCCCGGCTGTAACACCAGTACCATCTGCGCTGTTGGGCTTAACTGCTCTGTTCGGAATGGGAAGAGGTGGACACCAACGCTAAAGTCACCATAAAATCGTATTAACGTTAAAACGTATAAACGTTTAAACGATTAAATGACATATTAGAGAAAGAAAACAAACAAACAAGAACTACAGAATTCTATCAGATAAAAAGTCTACGGACAATTAGTATTGCTCGGCTGTGACATTACTGTCTTTACACCTGCAACCTATCAACGTCATAGTCTCTGACGATCCTTAAAGGAAGTCTCATCTTGAGGCGAGTTTCGTGCTTAGATGCTTTCAGCGCTTATCTCAACCGTACATAGCTACCCTGCGATGCAGCTGGCGCCACAACAGGTACACTAGAGGTACGTCCGACTCGGTCCTCTCGTACTAGAGTCAGGCCCTCTCAAACTTCCAACGCCCACAACAGATAGGGACCGAACTGTCTCACGACGTTCTGAACCCAGCTCGCGTGCCACTTTAATCGGCGAACAGCCGAACCCTTGGGACCTTCTCCAGCCCCAGGATGTGACGAGCCGACAT
>CAZAON010000269.1:0-6893 GCA_964486655.1 uncultured Flavobacteriales bacterium | reverse complement strand
CTTCTCGACTTGATCTATTCCGAGCGTTGTAATAACGACAGCGGCTGAAGTCGCTGAACATCCGTTAGAATCCGTAACGACAACCGTATAACTGCCATTCTGTGTAACCATATAGCTGGTTCCTGTCGCACCCGCGATCATGGTTGTATCAAGATACCATTGGTTTCCCACAGGCGAATTACTGTATAAATATGGAAGTGATGTGGAGATTACCGGAGTACCTGGAACTTCATTGAAAGGCACATTTGAACTCCATGAGCCGCTCACCAGAACGCCTGCATTATTTCCGGTTCCCAGATCAGTTATTGCAGATCCCAGATTTTCGTTGAATCTCCAATATCCGACAAGTTCGGATGCAGTTGCGGGAACGATGTGATAGTTCATATTAGCCGCGATTTCCTGTGCAGATAAAACTCTGTGCCAGATTCTCACTTCATCTATATTTCCGTTCCAATAACGGTCATCGGGTTGCATGTCATCTGCCAGCTTTCCGATTTTTAATTCGTAGGCTGTGCCTGGGACCATACTGACCGGCGTACTGAATGTTCTTGTTCCGGCCAAGGCGCCATCAATATAAAGTTTAGATTCCATTCCGCTGAATGTCGCGGCAACATGGTGCCAGGTATTTAATTGTAATGAATTAGCGGGGCTGACAACTTCACGCCAGCTGACATTAACTCCGGCTGAGTCACATGCGAAGTTAAATGATAAAATTCCGGATCCTCCAGCACGGAAAACATAACCCTGCTCACCGGAGTACCATCCATGATTACAAACGATTGAGTTTTGTGAAGAGGTTGCACCCCATGATGTAGCGTAGATCCATGCTTCGATTGATATGCTGTCAGCAACATCCAGATCATTATTTGTAGCAACATTTACATAAGATGAATTAAATAAAAGGCTGCTTGAATTTGGAATGCAATTTTGAGCGTAAGCTATCGCTGAAATTAGTACCAGAGTAGTTGAGAGTAGAAGTTTTTTCATGGCTGTTGATATTTTCAGATAAGGGGGACTTTATATTCAAGATTAATATTACTCTGCAGATTTTGTGATTCTTAAATTGAGTACGGAGTAATGTTCTCTATCAAATTTAATTAATTCCGTTCAATACAGAAAAATTTCCGCGGAACTCCTGCTTTTTATCCGGCTCTAAAACCTGTAATACATAAAAATAGACACCTTCGGTTACTTTATCTGTTCCGGGTTTTTCGGGCCACATCTTGGTTTTATCTGTCGATACGAATATTTCATTTCCCCATCTGTTATAAATCACTAATTTAAAATTGTCGGGGAGATTTTTGATCTCAAACTGATCGTTTCTATAGTCTCCGTTAGGTGTAATTACATTCGGAATTACAATATCACTGTCTTTTTTATTGCAGTAATCGGTAATGACAACATCCTTTTTTATACTGTCAATTAAAACACCGTCGCTCACAATTAATTTTACCTGGAAAGTTCCCGTTGTATCAAAACAAACCAATGGCGGGTTTTGGCCGCTATATGTAGATGGAGTGGCATTTGTAAAGGTCCAGTCCCATGTCGTCGCATTTACACTTTCATCGGTAAATGTAAAACAGTAATCGGGACAAGCTGTTGTATCTTTTTCAAAACTGAAGTCGGCATCAGGCGCTGCACAAATTTTTGTTTCTGCCACAACAATATTCATCTCCTGCCAGGTTTTGGCCGAATCAGTTAGAGTAAATGTTACAGGAATAAGTGAAACCGAAATATCCTCGATTGTTACATTGAGTTTATTCATGGCCACATTTGTTGTAAAGCATCCGGCCGAACCCGCGAAATCTGTACGTATCAAAGCGGCATCACGAGAAGCTGTCGAAGGGCGCAGATCTCCTGTCATTAAATATCCGCTGTCGTTTGAAAGGGCAATGACTTCGTACGGGTAATTCGTATACAAAACAGAAATTGGATATTCCATGCTCCAGTTAACATCGCCTGTATTGTTAAGTGAAGTAAGATTCATATTTCTCTCCGAAAAAGTTCCTGCGTCGCCGGCAATTAAATACTGATTGCTGTTTGTGATAACTGATCTTCCGGCTTCGCCATCACCTGTTCCGGCATTATAATAATTTCCCCAATCTAAATTTCCCGAAGCATTGACTTTATAGAATGACATGTCCCATTCGGTGCTTAAGAAATATGATCTTCCGGTAATCAACCAATCAGCATTGTCAGATGTAATCGAATTTGCCTCGTCATCATTCAATGTACCTAATGATTTAGACCAGTCAATATTTCCATTAGCATCAAGCTGGATGGCAATTACATTTAAAGAAGCGGGAGTGCCAATACCAAAGCTATTTGACTGACAAACAATTCCTGTCTTTCCGCCGGAATTCGTAGCCAGACTCATTGGTGATATTCCGGTTGGAGCCGACCAGATTTTCGAGTCTAACAGATTTCCGTTTACATCAGTTTTCATCCAAAGCAGCTTTGGAGACACATTATATTCTGCAATGCCGGTTAATATGATCTCATTGTTATAAATAGATAAACCCGTAGCCAGATCACTATTGCCGGTGCTAAACTCCTTTGCCCAAACAATATTGCCATTTGAATTTACGTGCATTAATTCAATTCTAAAGCTATCGATTCCGGTGTTGGATGAACTTCCAAGCACAATAAATCCGGCTGAAAGATTTTTTATCGCCCTGATGACATTAATGTTACGATTCATGTAATTGTGAGACCAGACCAACTGACCGTTGGGGTCGGTCTTTGTCAGACCGAAATATACTTTGCCGTTATCGGACACGGTATGGCCCATTAAAACACCTGAACCGCCTGTCAGGGTCAGGGCTGTACCATATTCACTATCACTGGTTCCATAATGCCGGATGAATGATCTTTGAGCATTCGTGTAAAACGGCTGAATTAGGAGGAAAAACAGGGTAATTCGGGTAATAAACTGCATCTTGTCTGGTAATTGAACCGCAATTTAAAACTTTGACTGAAACTTCCATAGCCCTATTCAAGACTGGCTTTCAAAAGCCCTTTCTATATGAAATTTCAACCATTTTGAGGCTAAAAAAAAGAGGTTTCCCCTTTCGAAGAAACCTCTTATAAATGCAATAAAAGCTATTATTCTTTAACTACGACCAGATATTTTGAAGCGCTCCAGAATCTCTCGGCGTTTGTAATATTAAGGCTCACAACCTTGTCTTTTTCCTTGTTTAAAGTATAAGAATCTGAAGGGTGAGTAGTGATGATTTTGGCACCTTTACTGTCGATCGGAATTGTACTTGTTTGTACATAATCGATACGTGTAAAGTTGCTGTTATCAAAAGTTGAAGCTAAACGAGAAGATTTACCGATACCAAGTAAACCACCTGTTCTGTCGATTACCTTTTTCTCCTGAAGCTCTTTTGATTTGCCTACCACATAATAAGCAGTATGCAGACTTGTAGTTTGCTCATCGATAACTTTATGCTGAGCCATGTTCGCTGTTGTAAGAGTATCAACGGAAGTTTGCAGTTTTGCAACCTGCTCGTTTAATCCGTTCAGACGCTCATTTAATGCTGTCAATTCTCTGTCCTTCTGGGAAAGTTGCTCATTTAATGTCTGAATCATTTTTTCCAGATGAGCAGATTTTGCTCCGGCATTCTTCAGTTTACGGTTCAATTCGGCAATCTTCTGACGATTTTCATTCATCATCTGGTTGATTGCAGCGATGTTATCATTGATACGGTCTTTAGATGATTTTTGCAATTCACCCTGCTTATCAATATTAACATCGATAGCGTTTTGTTTTCTTGCAATTGAATCGAGATTTTCCTCAATGTCGTTAAATGCAGTCAGGAACTCATTCAAAGAAGAATCACGTTCGTTAATAATCGAGGCTAAAGAATCTTTCTGACGATTAGCCTGATCGATTTCTGCCTGTCTGTTATCACATGCAGTAATTGTTACCGCGATTGCAGCGGCAAGCATTAATTTTTTCATATGTTTTTTTTTCTGAAACAAAGAAAGAAAGAAAGATAGGAGCGTAAATGAGGATTAATGAAAATTATTAACATAATTGTAAAAAAAAGGTCTTCAATATTATGGAGAACAACAATTTAAGGCAATGTTTAATAGAAGTACTAATTTCATCAGGACAAATTATAATAAACCTGATTTGTCTTAATATTATTATCTTTTATAGCAATCACACCTGACATAAAAGTATTCGGGTTTCCGAAAAATTCTCACAAGTAACCGTGATGCGGATTATACCTCCGTTAAGAATCGGTCCTCTTTCTTATTATCAATAGAGAACGATATAATATATTTAATCCGTATGTAATTAAAAGGAACCTCTAAATCCGGAAAAACAGATCGAAATACCCTCCTCCCATGTAAACATGTTGTAAATTCCCTCAAAATGACCCTATTGCATATATTATCTTTTGATTGACCCAACTAAAAAGCGGTTTTTTACGTTTATATTTTTAAATAATAGTTGAATAAATCGAAGCAATTAATTAGTTTAGTGGCAATATTGGACATCTGCGAAATGTCATAATATTTCCTAAGTTTTACGAATCGGATCCCCCTAAATCCTGATCATTTAATGATTATTATGAAAGTTAAAGTCTCCTTACTTACAACTGTTATTGCCTGTGTATTGGTGTTTTTAGCAACTTATGCTATACCAAAATTCGCTCTGCATAAAAGTAAGCCGGAAACAAAAGATACCGTTTCGGCAGTCGATTGCCTGACTAATATGGAACAAATACGCGTTAAGCGTTACGAGTTTGTTCAGCCTTTATTAATGGCAAATCTGATGGCCGAGAGCAATAAAATGCATGAATTACGGGGCGAACTTGAATCATATATTACCGAATTAAAGAGCACGCAACGTGTCGAGGAAGTTACTGTCTATTTCCGGAAAATGAATAACGGAGAATGGTTTTGTATTAATCCTAACGAAACCTATAATCCGGCCAGTATGAGTAAGATCATTTATATTCTTACTTATTTAAAGGAAGCTGAATACAATACCGGCGTGCTGAATAAAAAATTATATTTCGGTAAACACTTTACTGAAGGCAACAAACAGAATATACAAAATTTCACTTTAGCCGAAAATCAATATTATACTGTTAAAGAATTAATGTTATATATGATCCAGTATTCTGATAATGACGCTACACTTTTGTTGAGTCAGAATATGAATACAGGAATTTACAATCAGATTTTTAATGACCTGGATCTTCCTCCGCCACCAACTGCAGGAGAATATTTTATTACCGCTATTGATTTTTCAAAATTCTTCAGGGTATTATACAATGCTTCCTTTTTGAATCCCGAGCATTCTGATTTCGCTTTAAAACTCCTTTCACAAAGTCAATTTAAAGATGGAATTTGTGCCGGAGTAGATCCAAATATTAAAGTCTCTCATAAATTCGGCGAACGTATTATAGGAAATAAAGCGCAGATGCATGAATTCGGAATTGTATTTTATGAAGGCAATCCGTACATGCTTGGTGTTATGACTAAGGGAACTTCGTTAAGTGAGCTTTCGGAGATAATAGCGCGGATTTCGAATATAACTTTTAATGGATTCAAGAAATATCAAAATTCCTGAACTATTTAAGTTTCTCTCTTTCCATCAACTCTAATATTTGCTTCCCCATTCCTTCAACTTTTTTTGATGTCGAAGAGAGAATAAATGCTCCTTTGTGTGTGGTCTCATCGAAACCAATGAATGAAGCAAATCCGCCTGTTGTTCCATCCTGCCAAACAATTTTATTTTCGCTGCTTTTCAATGTGCTAATTTTCCAACCGAGTGCAATTTCAATATCGTCGTCCAATAATTTACCGGGTTTGATACGCGGATTATGTGTGTAATCAAGAAGGTCGACATAATAGTTTTTCTTTATCGAAATATTCGACTGCAGAAACTTCATCATGTCAGAAGGGGAGGAATGTAATCCAATAACCGGGGCAAAAACATCGGCTGACCAGTATTCGGCCTTTATTCCTTTTTGATTATAACCGCTAACTCTTCTTTTTAATTCCTGATCGTTCCATGAAATACGGGTATCATTCATTTTCAGGCTGTCGAGAATAAATTCTTTCAAAGCCTGTTCGAATGGCATTTTCATTTTAAGTGAAACGGTTTTTCCTAATATCGCGATTCCCAAATGCGAATATTTATAATCAAAACCTATTTGATTTTCCAATTGAAACTTCCGAAGAAACTCATACAGGTTTTCCGTATTGTAATTTGAATAGGGATTAGATTTATTTTTCGAATGGAGATTATCAGGGAAATCGGGCAATCCGCTTGTATGGGATGCGAGATAACAAAGAATGATTGGCTGTGCTTTATAAGTTGTGTCAGGGGTGCAGACATAAGGCGTGAAAACCACACCGAACTTGCCTTCCCTATTACCGTAATCGGGCGCTTCCTTTTGTTCAACCGGCCTGCAAACTACAGGCTGATAAACGATAGCAGGTACATCTATGGGGAGATAATCCTGCAATTTATCATCGATATGCATAACACCTTTCCATGTCCGGTCTGCGAATAAAATTGAAGTAAATGTTTCAGAGATATTTCCAATTTCATAAAGGCTGTTACTGTCGGGTTTTTGATTATTCCCCTTTTCAGTTTCACCATAATAATAAATTCTTTCCGTACCATTATCATATAGACCGATCACCATGCTTCCGGTATTATGATTTTCTTTCAGATAACTGTTAGCAAGATTATCAGCCAGTGTTTTTACAGGATCCTGCCCGAACGAAAAAGCTAATCGAAAAAAGAAAATTGAAATCAGGAAATAGATTTTCAGGTTAGCAGTTTTCATGATTTTGAGCGATTGTTTATCCTTTTGAAAGTTATAATAACACCACTCAAAATTACTACTATTTCTTTTGCT
>CAZAON010000268.1:0-5240 GCA_964486655.1 uncultured Flavobacteriales bacterium | reverse complement strand
TGAATGCAGCGGTCCGTCTATTTTATCTCATGCACCCCAGGCAATTGCAAATACATTGTTCAGACCGTTTATCTGGGAGGCCCATGGAAATAAAATGGTATTGCTTTCGGGACTGGAAAATTTATTTCTGTGCGGACTACTGATTGCTTTTTTATTCATGTCGAAATTTCGCCGGCCTGTAAAACCGCTGGTTGTTCACTCTGTTATATTTGTGCTTTGTCTTTTTGCATTGATCGGATTAATTACGCCTGTGCTTGGCGCGATTGTGAGATACAGGATTATCGGACTTCCTTTTTTGATTTTCTTTTTGCTTTATTTTTTTGATAAGGAAAGGTTTTTGCCACAAAGACACGAAAACAAAGAGTTTCACAAAGATTAGTTTAAGACGGGGAAACAAAGAATCAGTATGACTAAAATATACAAAACAGTAATTAAATATTTTGACAATTCTATTCGTAATGCGTAATGCGTAATTCGTAATTATCTTACATTTGGCTCATATGAACTTGTTTCGAAAAAAGACCGTCTCCGGCATATTAGAACAGTCCGCTAAAAATGAGCATTCGCTTGCAAAGCATCTGGGCGTAAAAGATCTTACCGCGCTTGGAATTGCCGCTATCATTGGCGCGGGAATCTTCAGTACCATCGGTAATGCCAGTGCAAACGGCGGTCCGGGCGTTGTGTTGCTGTTTATCTTTACTGCCATCGCCTGTTCATTCGCCGCATTCGCCTATGCAGAGTTTGCCTCCATGGTACCTGTTTCGGGCAGTGCCTATACTTACAGTTATGTGGCTTTTGGAGAACTGATTGCATGGATTATCGGCTGGGCCTTGATCATGGAATATGCGATCGGGAATATTACCGTTGCAATCTCATGGTCAGATTATTTCACCGGTTTATTAGCCAGCGGCGGAGTGAATCTTCCCGAATGGATGACAATGGATTTTTTCTCGGCATTGAACGGCCATACAAAAGCCGAAGTGCTGATGGCAAGCGGTAAGCCTTTCGAAAATCTCGATGCCTCTACACAAATTGCCTATAACGCCTGGCAGAATGCTCCACAGTTGTTCGGATTACATATTGTTGCAGACCTTCCCGCATTATTGATCATCGTTCTTATTACACTGCTTGTTTACCGCGGAATCCGCGAATCGAAGAATGCCGGGAATACCATGGTGATCATAAAAATTGCCGTTGTATTGCTTGTGATTTTCGCCGGTTCATTTTTCGTTAACACGGCAAACTGGCATCCATTCCTTCCGAATGGTATCAGCGGTGTCCTGAAAGGTGTGTCAGCTGTCTTCTTCGCCTACATCGGTTTCGATGCGATCAGCACCACGGCTGAAGAATGTAAAAATCCGCAAAGAGATCTTCCGCGTGGAATGATGTGGTCGATTATCATTTGTACGATTCTATATGTTGCCATTTCACTCGTGCTGACCGGCATGGTAAACTACAGCGATCTGGCCGTTGGTGATCCGCTCGCATTTGTTTTCCAGAAAGTGAATCTGCAATGGCTGGGCGGAATTATTGCTGTCAGCGCCATTGTTGCCATGGCAAGCGTTCTCCTCGTATTTCAGCTTGGTCAGCCGAGAATCTGGATGAGTATGAGTCGTGACGGACTTTTGCCAAAGAAGTTTTCGAATATTCATCCGAAATATAAAACACCTTCGTTCGCCACCATTGTTACCGGCTTTGTAGTTGCCATTCCCGCACTTTTCATGAACCTGACGATGGTAACCGACTTATGCAGCATAGGAACACTGTTTGCATTCGTATTGGTTTGCGGCGGCGTTCTGAAACTGGAGACTATGAAGGATGCGCCGAGAGGGAAATTCCGCACACCCTATATTAACTCCCGCTACGTAATGCCGGCATTTATTATTATTTCGATCATATTATCTTTCAAATACAATAAAGAAAATACCGTTTCATTCCTGACAAATTCGCCACAGACCATTGCGGCAAATGAATTCGTCAGCCGGCTTTCCATGGAAGAACTCGCACAGGTGAAAGATTATATCTTAACAACAGACAAAGCCGGTTTCATTGAACAGCAATCGGACGTTGATAATTATATACAAAGTCTGGACGAAGCCGGTTACGCCAAATTACTTACAAGCGTATCTATTCCAACCGTCAAAAAAGAAATCAGCGGATGGAATCTCTTCAGGCATAAGATTCCGACCTGGATATTCATTCTTACAGCATTAGTACTCACCTACTATTCCGTTACCATGAAATTGTCGCTGATTCCTTTGCTTGGTTTAATTTCCTGCCTGTATATGATGAGTGAATTGGGACTGAGCAACTGGACCGGATTTTCGATCTGGTTAATTGCCGGACTAATCATTTACTTTGCATTTAGTTATAAAAACAGCAAGTTGAATAATCAGAATAATAAATTGCAGAACGCCGTTTAGTATGCATTTATCAGAATTATATGAATAGAAAGAAAATAATTTTTATTACAGGAGCGACAGCAGGATTTGGAAAAGCCATTGCTTTTAAGTTTGCGCAATACGGCTATGATCTGATTATTACGGGACGTCGTGAAGAGAGACTTCGAAAGATTGAGAAAGAAATTATGGATGAATACGGAAGCAAGGTGATTTCACTGGTGTTTGATGTAAGAGACAAGCAGGCCGTTGCTGATCAGATTAATGCTTTACCACACGACATGAAATCGGTTGATGTGCTTGTGAATAATGCGGGCCTGGCAGCCGGACTGTCTGCAATACAGGACGGAAAAACGGAAGACTGGGATTTGATGATTGATACGAATGTGAAAGGATTGCTTTATGTATCGCATCAGATCATTCCGATGATGATTGCAAAGAAAAGCGGACATATCATTAACATAGGATCCATTGCGGGAAAGGAAGCATACATGCGCGGAAATGTTTATTGCGCGACCAAGTTTGCGGTAGATGCGCTGACGAAAAGCATGCGCATTGACTTACTGGAGCATGGTATTAAAGTCACTTCTATTTCACCCGGTGCGGCGGAAACGGAATTTTCCATCGTGCGTTTCAAGGGCGATGCAGACCGGGCTAAACTTGCATATGAAGGATACGAACCGTTACACGCCGAAGACATTGCCGACATTGCATTCTTCGCAGCGACCCGTCCGCCTCACGTTGTATTAAACGATATTGTCGTTACCCCACTTGCACAGGCCAATACTTCATACATAATTAAAAAGCCTTCCTGATTCATTTATGTCAAGAAGAAAATCACCTTTTATAATAGGCTCCTGTCTGCTTAGCGGGATATTGCTGTGGTTATGCTGGCCCGAGAGAGGAATCACGCCCGTTATTTTCTTTGCATTCGTTCCGCTCTTTTTTGCCGAACATGCATTTTACAATATTCATAAGAGGAAGAAGACCGGACGAATGTTTGGTAATTTCTACATCACGTTTGTTGTCTGGAATGCATTAACGACATGGTGGGTATACAATGCGGCATTGGTTGGCGCTATCCTGGCCATACTGGTAAATGCATTGCTGATGGCAACAGTATGGCAGTTGTATTATCTCGTAAAGCGAAGCCAGGGTCCGGCTGTCGGTTATGTATCACTCGTTTTACTATGGGTTGCATTCGAATACCTTCATCTGAACTGGGAAATCAGCTGGCCATGGTTGACGCTGGGAAATGTTTTCTCGATCAAACCCGAGTGGATTCAGTGGTATGAATATACCGGAGTGCTTGGAGGAACAGTCTGGATACTTGTCGTCAACCTGTTAGTGTTTCAACTTGCAAAAAATCTGCTGTATAAAGATTTGTTATTGCGACTGAGAAGAATTAATGTCTTTGTATTATCCGCACTTGCATTTTTATTTGTCGCGATACCGGTAATCTTCTCACTGAGTATTTACTATAATTACCAGACTCAGGGAAAGGCCGCGAATGTTGTGGTAATACAACCGAATGTTGATCCGTATAATGAAAAATTCAGCGGAACCGGCAAAGAGCAATTAGCGAAAATATTGCGGTTGGGAATGTCGGCGGTAAATGACAAGACCGAATATTGCATAGCTCCGGAGACGGCACTGCCCGACGGAATAATTGAAGAAGAACTGGAAGATGACCAGGCGATTCATACGATACGAAAGACGATACTTCAATATCCGCGGCTGAATTTTATAACCGGACTTACATCATTCAAG
This sequence comes from uncultured Flavobacteriales bacterium, assembly GCA_964486655.1. Classification (GTDB taxonomy): domain Bacteria; phylum Bacteroidota; class Bacteroidia; order AKYH767-A; family 2013-40CM-41-45; genus JADKIH01. Next base: position 1,071 of record CAZAON010000268.1, on the reverse strand, counting down.
ATGTATCGCGACGAAGAGTCGAAGACGCCGACGGCTAGAAGAATTCGTGAAGGCGGCGGATTTTACGATGTGTTTAATACGGCGATGCTGGTTACCGGAATTAATCCCGTTCAGTTATATCATAAGAGCAAACTTGTTCCCGGTGTAGAGAAAATGCCCTACCCTTTTCTCTTTGGCTTTCTGGAAAAATTTGCGATTGATCTGGGAGGAACTTCGGGAAGTCTGGGTATGCAGACAAGACGTACAAATCTTATCGCCAACGACAAAACGAAAGTTGCTCCTTCGATTTGCTACGAATCCGTTTACGGTGATTTCATGAGCGGTTATATGCGCGACACGGCTGAATTCATTGCGGTGATCACGAACGACGGCTGGTGGGGAAATACTCCGGGCTACCGCCAGCACATGAACTACGGACGTTTACTTGCCATTCAATTCCGAAAAGACATTGCACGCTCGGCCAACACCGGAATATCCTGCTTCATCAATCAGCGCGGCGATATTGTGAGTCATACGAGTTGGTGGACAGAAGATGTTCTGGAAGGAACTGTTTACAAAAACAAGACGATTACTTTTTATGCACGCTTTGGAGATTATATCGGATTTATCTGTGCATTTTTTGCGGGGACGATTGTGGTGTATCTGGGGGTTAAGAGGATTATTTCTAGGTGAGAAATTAGGTTTACACGGAGAGACGGAGAAAAACAGAGAGATACTCAGTTATTCTTTGAAGATTATTTTCTATCTGTTTAAAAATTTGCTTTACAGGTTTACTGGTTATTACTTGTTTGTGACCCTTTCGAAAAGTTTGATATCAGCTGATTAATATTCCTTTGATCAAAACAAAAGACTTATGATCAGACATCAGACGTTATTAGTATATTTGAAGAGAGAATAAGCAAATAATGCAAAGCTGACCTATAAGTTGTTTAAAATAATAGTAAGTGGTATAAATTGATCAATTGAAAACACGCTTTTTCATATTATGTCTTATTATTTACTCTGGCATGACCTTATTTGCTCAATCAAATAATGTGGAAAGCAAATCTTCTAATCGATTTAATATCAGTT
>CAZAON010000267.1:0-6541 GCA_964486655.1 uncultured Flavobacteriales bacterium | reverse complement strand
ATTTTGTGTATAGCCCCAGCCGTACGAATAAAATGTAGATGAAACGTAATGTTCGTTACCCGGATGAGTAACGCGGACTTCGAAGTTGCCTGATTCACGCGGAATATAATTTAGCATGTAGCCGTTTGCTCCAACAAGTACTTCCTGATCGAGCATGATTCGTTCACGGGGATGTGAAACATAACGATAGCTTCCGGAACCGTTACTTTCAATAACACTATACCAGTCGTGACGAATGATCTGAACCTGTGCTTTTGAAGATTTAGGTTTGCCGTTTTTGTCGACAGCAATCAACGGAATGGCAATAGTACTTTTAGCATTGACATAATATTCTGTCATTTTAATTCCGAAGAAAATATCCTGAGTATAAATGTCGAATCGTTTGATCCTGTTAACCGGACGCCCGGTTTCATCGAAAACGGTTGCAAATACTTTTCCCTCGAGAACACCAATATCTTTCATGGATTCATCGATCGGATAAATTTCCTTACCCAATCCCTGATCACTTGTACGGCCTTCGCGGACGACAGAAGGAAATTCCTTTTGTTTTTTTCCACTGATGCTGAAATTATAACCCGGGTATTCCTTTACATGAAAGTATTTATAAGACAGAGAGAAGTCTGTTTCATATTTACGATCGGCAGCGGGCGGACCGAACAGATTTAACGCGGTAATATTTGCAATAATAGAATCACCCGAACTAAAACTCTCTTTATTTAGAGCCAGTTTCAGATCGATACGATCGGGCATAAATTCCTCGACGCTGATTTCCCTTGACTGAAGATAGACGTCATTGGCCGAATAGACCTCGGCAATGTAGGTTCCGGTAATGGCAGATGGAGCCAGTTTAACCGACGTTGAAAATGAACCTTCCTTGTCGAGAGTACCTCGAATGGTGGTGAATTCTTTTCCGTTTGGTAAGAGCATTCTGATTTTGACAGGAACCTTAGAAACGGGTTTCCAGCTTTCGTCAACGATTATGGTATTGAGATAAATATTTTCTCCGGGACGATAAATATTTCTGTCACCATACAGAAATGCCATATAGCCGCTCGGATCGGCACGACGGCCACCGACGTCGAAGCGTGAGGAGTTTACACGACTGTCCGACATCATGAGATAATTGAAATCATCACCCGCTTTTGCGGTTATCATTTCAATATCAAAACCGGCAGCGCGATTCTGTACATTACTGAATACCGCAACACCGTCACTGTTTGTGGTCGCTGTATAAAGTGTTTGATTGTTGCGGCTGATAAACGACACATTAACACCCTGCAAAGGAGTTGCAGTTTTAATAGAATTGGCAAAAACATAAATTTCGTCTTCAGAAACCTTTGTGATTAAACCGATATCGGAAATGGAGATCAGCTTCATCTGTCGCCTGTACAGAGAAGATTCAGAGGCAACCTGAACAAGGTAGATGCCTTTATATGCGTTCTGATCATCCATTGAAAGATTCAGGAGATGCGATCCATTTGATTTTGGAAGATTTTTGGTATCGTAATAACGATCGAAAACATTATCACCAAAATACTCCATGTTATAATCGCTGTAAGTATATGATGGATTTGATGAGTACTGACTTCCGTAATCCTCATCCCCTTCCTCATCTTCACTATATTCGTAGTAGTCATAATTCCGGTAACGGTTCGACTTCAGAAAATGGATGATATTATTCGCGTAAATTTTCCGGATCGTAACATGCAGCCGCGGAATATTAACGATGTTGACCGCGATATTCCTGCTACTGTTTGAAGAGAGATAAATTCCTTTTTTGGAAACGAAACTGATTGATGGCTCGAGAGCGCCAAATGGAATGAGTTGTGAAAAATCACTTTCCATTTTACCACCGATGACCCCTTTCAGGTTTTGAGAAACGGTTAGCTGATAACTGAGACCTTCAGTAAATGGTCCGCGTATATAGAAACCATCCGTTACCGTTTCAACTTTAAAGGCGACTTTCGGTTCAATTTTAATGAGCTTCTCGATACCCGTATTTTCTACACCCTGGTTAGTATATATATGTATAAAGGCTTCGGTTCCGAGGTACTCACCGGCGGCCTGGGTAATTTGGAGTTTATCGGGCGATTCAATTACCAGTGAAAAAAGCTGTTCTTCCTTTGTCCGGTAATCACTACCAACCGGTTTTAATCCGTTTTGAATACTGAGTTTAACCGGAACCGATCCGATCTTTGATTTGTCTATTCCATCAACAGTAATTGAAATTATTTTTCCAGCCTGGCTTCCGGGGGTAAACTCAACAGGAACTTCAGCCATTAAAACTTTTAAAAGTGACTTGAGCTGACCCGGTTCAATATCACTATTAAATGAAAGGGCGATCGTCAGCCTTGCCTTTCCCGGGTTTTTAGGAGATAAATCCCAGTAACCATTCGCCGAAACAAGTTTCAGATAAGGAGTGTGAAAATTGATAGTTTGAGGCTTTACGGATAAGCTGCCATTGGACAAATGGGATAATTTTTCTGTTAGCGTAGCCACATAATCGGAACTCGGTCTGAAACCATTAAGCGGTGAAAACATTAATTCGCTTTTGGTATTCCACTTAAAAAGACCTTTTACCGCGGGATTAAACTGAATGTAGGCTGTGGAATCCCAGCGGTTAAGTAAAGAATCGGGAACTAATTCGCGATTAAACGCGAATACGAGGTTCTGCTGCTCCTCCACTTCACTCTCAAAATTGCGGGATTCGATCAGAACTTCGTTACGGTTAGTACATGAAGAAAAAACAAGAATCAGAATAAACAAATATCTGTACATATGCAGGTGGTTTGGTTTAAAGAGCACTAACGAGGGCTCTATTTGTATATTTTCAGGAAGGAAGAAAATAAAAATTGATTAATAAAACTTGAAATGTGAAAATTAATTTATATATTGAAAAAGTCGGACCGGGAAAAACAGACTAAGTCTGAGTCAGGGTCCGAAATAATGGTGAACAGAATTTTCCTTTTGCTGATTTTTTTAAATAAGCATGATTTAATCACTCACTCCATCCGTCAAGAATACGCTGCACATCAGGATTATGTTTGAAAGGTTGAATGACTTTGTAAGCATCTTCGGCAGTTAGAATTTTTTCCTTGGCGGAAAAATATCCGAAGCCCTGATAAACACCGTTATCTATTAACACTATAGATTTTTCATTGTATTCCCGACCTTCATCAATTATCAATTTGGTTGAAAGTCTTTCCCGAATATATGCAAGTGCCTTTTGAACTTTTTCATTATAGACAGAAATTTCTTCTATACCGGCACAAACACCATCGCATTTTCCGGAAAGGTGATCAAGACATGGTCCGTTACCCGTATATATGCCACAACATTTCGGACACAAACTGAAATCGCCTATGAGTTTGAATATATATTCGCGGGCGGCGTCAAAACTTTTGAAACGTAGTAATGGAATCAGGTTTTTGTGATTCCTTGAAAAGATGATATGATGAATTCCTTTTTGGTCTATATATTCGGTGAGAATGTAATTACTTCGATCGAATTTTTGTGCCTGATTATACTGGGGAAAGAGTCGTTTGATTTCATTTGATTCGAGAAGCAATGCGATCAATTCTGTTCCGCACAATTCATAGGTAACATTTGCAATGGAAGAAACAAAAGGTAATCGTGCAGTTCCTGTTCCTGAAAAATGCTGGTGAATCCGTTTTTTAATATTGATTGCCTTTCCGACATAGATAACTTTTCCTGATTGATCATGAAAATAGTAAACACCGGTTTTCTCGGGCAGTTGGTGATAGACTGACTCCGGCAGTAAAGGCGGCAACAATGCTTCGCGTGAATTTTTCTTCAGCGATTTAAAGATAAATTTATCATGATCGTTTTCAATACACTTTTCAAGAAGCTTAACAGTTGCCTCTGCATCACCCATGGCACGATGCCTGTCGCGAATCGGAATTCCGAGCGCTGAACAAATTGTCCCAAGGCTGTAAGACGAATGTCCGGGAAATATTTTACGGCTTGTCCGCACCGTGCATAACTTCGGCCGTTTAAAATCGGCACCAAGATCTTTAAACTCCTGCCTGATGTATGAATAATCAAAATTTACGGAGTGAGCGACGAAGACTGCATTCTCAGTCATTCTCCAAACCTCTTTCGCTATTTCGTAAAATTTTGGTGCCGTAGCAACCATTTCGTTGGTGATACCTGTTAACCTTGAAACATAGGGCGAAATCGGTGATCCGGGATTAACGAGAGACTGAAAAGAATCAACAACCTTTTCACCGTCATGCAATATAATTGCAATCTCAGTGATTGAATGAGCGGCGGAGTAGGATCCGGTGGTTTCGATGTCAACTATTGCGAACAAGGGTTGGGGTGCTGGAACTGAGTGGTGTCGAAGAGAGGGTTTCGGGTTACGGGTTACGGGTTTCGGGTTTCGGGTTGGGGGGTGCTGGAACCTTGTGTTGTCGAAGAAGAGTTTCGGGTTTCGGGTTTCGGGTTTCGGGTTTCGGGTTGGGGGGTGAAAGATTTGATTGGAATGCAATTATTGATGCGTGTGTAAATTACAAAATGTAATTAGGATTTGTTGAAGGGAAAGATGATTTTTTGAATTTGAGAAAAAAGTAAAGCGATTCAGGCCGACAACGGACTTAATTCTCATTAATGAGTACGGAGTCGGGGTCTGAGGGAAGTGTGCTTGTGAGTCTGACTGTTACTAAATCAACTCTACGACTTCACAATTCTTGTTAGCTTTTGCTTTTTATCGTCGGAAAGAATAATAAAATAAACGCCGGAAGGGATTCCTTCCAGGTCGTTCAGGTCAATCGGTGAAAAGCCGCTTGGGCAATCGATCGTTCGGGTTAGAACGATTCTTCCAGTGTTACTGATAAGTGTAACAGAAACTTTTTGTGCATGTGCGGAATAATAATCGATGCGGATTGATGAGGTAAAAGGGTTTGGCATTACTTCAAATACGCCGATCTGGTCATTATCATATTCAATCGCTATTGCATCGAAATCTTCGTGTTTGCCATCAAAATCATACTGCTTGAGCTGATAATAGATGACATTGAATTTTTCGGGCATATTATTGTCGACATAATTATAACCGATCTCCATTGAGCTGTTTCCATTTCCACGAACATTAGCAATCGGAAAATAATTTATTCCGTCAATGCTTCTGAGAATTTCAAAGTGATCGTTATTGACTTCCGAAGCCGTGATCCATGACAATACAACCTTTTTCTCATGATAGTATCCGGAAAAACTTTTCAGGTTAACCGGGAGAGTATTCGGCGCAACAGAAATAGTATTTACGGCAAAATTTTTTCTGCCGCATGCATCTGTTATTGTACAAATTAAACTTCCGCTAAGCGGATTGACAGAATATGGCGCGGTAAAATTTGTTGATGCGCTGTTTGCATTAATAAATGATCCTCCAACCGTACTTGACCATTGATAAGTATAAGGCAGAGTACCGGAAGAAGCGCTTATCGAAACGGGAACAGTTTCCTGTGAGTTGATTGACGTTGGTGTAGAGAAGTCGTCAATTTTAATTTGTTTGGCCCAGGCAGTAAACAGAACGAAGTTGAAGAATGATCTCTGAGCCGCGACTCTTTCAGCGGCCGAACCTGAATTATCAATATTATGACCTCCAGTGTACATTACGTAACCGTTATTCGGATCGTTGAATGCAGGTCCATAGACCATTAGAACACCCTTATTACCTCCGCTTCCGTCGGATGTAGTGACAAGTAATTTTGCATTTGACCTCCAGGCTCCGGTAGATTGTGGCTGAAACCACTTTTCTGATCCGGCACCGGATGCACCATTCATTGTTCCCATAAATTGCATGACAGGATCAGCAGGATAATTATGAGTATAAGGAGCTGTTGAATTTCCCGCATGTGTCTCAGTAGAAACTCCGCAGTTACCATTATTGTAACATTTAAGTCCGGCCGTCGATAAATAATTTAACTGCTCGAATGGAGCAGAAGGATTTTTAACACCTTCCATTACACTCACGCAATGACATTGGCACCAAATATTCGATTTTGAACTGGTGGCAAGATTATAAAGGTAACCATGAGTTGCCCATGTTGGATCGCCGTGCGGATTAACCCAGAGATCAGAACAATTTGTAAGTGAAGCCGCCATACCAATTGTGTAAGCGGTTGAAGGAATCATCGCATTGTCAAAGTAATTGGTAATGATACCGCTGTTTCCGGAAGCATCATCAATAATTGTCTTCGGGAAACTTGTCAAAGTACAATATACAGGGACACTGACCGGAGAAGTAGTATAGACTCCCGTTACGCCCTGACCTGTCCAATAGGTAATTCGGGTCTTAATTGTATTTGTAATATTCTCGGCCGGAATAACAAATGTTCCTCCTTTATACGATGTGCCTGAATAAATAAAATCCGTACCGTCTTTTGCTTTCGTCGGTTCAATAACCCATTTAACGGGAACAGAATAGTTTACTATCAGGTCGTATATCATTCCGTATGGCCTCAATGAATTGTTCTTCGTCTGAGGAACTTTGCCCATATTTATAATAAAGCTACCGGATGAC
>CAZAON010000266.1:0-7237 GCA_964486655.1 uncultured Flavobacteriales bacterium | reverse complement strand
GCCCCGATAATAACTTTTTTACTGTTTTGCATTACGGAACGAATTTCATCGACAGGATCAGGATGATTGTATTCGGGCGAAGCGAATGTTGTTTCCGTAATGAGATGATCACATTCGACATATTGAAAATTTTCGCAGCTGTCATCGTTCTGAGTTTTGAAATCTCCCGTATACAAATAACTCTCACCATCGAATTCCAATAATATCTGAGCACTGCCTAAAATATGACCGGCCGGATAAAAAGTAATCTTTACATCGTTAATGAAAAAAGATTCGCCGTATTCGATTACCTTGAAATGGGTATTCTGACTCTCGCCATGCCTGTATAGCATGAATGATTTTGTGGGTGCCGTGCAATACACATCGCCTTTTGTACGAACGGCATGATCGCCATGCGCATGTGATACCAATGCTGTCTTTACAGACCTCTTCGGATCAAGATAAAAATCACCTTGCTGACAGAATAATCCGCCGGTGGTTTTTGTAAGAAAGCCATTTATCACTTGTAAATAATTTTATATTAAAACAATTTCTAATTTAATTTTGACAATATACTGTGCAAATCCAATACCTGCGGAATGATCATCTGCTTTTCGTCATTGTAAATAATGTAATCGGATCTTTTGTTACGTTCTTCCTCGGGCATTTGACGACTTAGTATTTGTTCAACTTCAGTTTTACTTTTATGATCCCTTTCACGAACACGGCTGATACGCAATTCGACCGGTGCCGAAACCGAAATGATCTTATCGCAATTTTTATAAGCACCGCTTTCAAACAATATGGCAGCTTCCTCGATAACGTAAGAAAGCCCTTTATGCTTTTCTGTCCAATCCAAAAAGTCTTTTTGAACCGCGGGATGGACAATCTTGTTTAATTGCTGGAGCTTTGAGGGATCATTGAAAACAATTTCAGATAATTTTTTTCGGTTGATTTTCCCGTTTTTATCAAGTACTTCAGGCGAAATTGTGTCCGCAACTTTCGCTATGAGTTCCTGATTTTCATACAGCCGGTGAACAGCCTTATCGGCCTCGTAAACCGGAATACCTAAATGACTGAACACATTACAAACAATGGTTTTGCCACTGCCAATTCCGCCGGTCACGCCAATGATCTTCATTGCTTTCTCAAAATATAGTCAACCTTTGCCGGGTCGATCAGTGATATTTTAACGAATGACGGGTATGTAATTAATTTTACATCCAGTTTAGGCAATTTAAGTTTTTCGATATCGTTTGCATCTACGGTGGCATCAAACATCGACTTATTGACGTTGTTATATTTGCTTAAGGCGACCTGGTAACTGACTTTAACAACATCGGGAAAAGTCTTTAATGATAAGCCTTCGCTGACATTGATGGGATGAACACTGACATCAACAGAACCTTCAGTATATTTTTCGACAGGGATGGAATACTTTACTTCATTTACATTATAGGTAAGCAAGCGACCGGGGATCAATTTTACTTTGCCCTTTACAGTTGATTTCAGATTCTGAAATGACAGCGGTTCTGTCGAAACACTTTGGAGAGAATGCATGACGGAAGGCGGACCGGAAACTTCAATAAATGCGGGAGATATTGCTACTCCGCCCGTTGTATCGAACTGCTTTTCAAATGTAGCTTTTAGAGAAAGAACGACCGGTACCAGCTTGGTAGTAAGATCACTAAAACTAAAAACGATTGAATCGGGCTTGAATCCGGTAATCACTACATCCTTGCCAAGTTCATTTGCAAATTCACTGATGAAAGACTGAGTCGGTAATGAAAGAAAATCATTGGTAACAGCTGATGTATTCATGTTATCTGCCACATCCACCTGAACGCTTTCCTGTTCTTTTCCCAGTCCGAGCGAAATTATCCGGTAACCCGATGCACGAACATTGACGGCTATCTTAGTCGGAAGATCGTTCATCACGACTTTCTTTCCGGGCAGATTTACATAATTAACAGGATAAACGACAGTTGTCGGATACTCATGCGAAAGGGCAATCAACAGCCAGAAAACCGTTGAAATAATAAAGCACATGAGGACGATATAAACCCGCTTATTTATTTTAAAGCGTCCGTGTTTAGGAGTTGGTTTATCACTCATCCTTATTTTGCTAATTAGCTTTTTGCAGGTACGGCCTGATCGAGTGATTTTGTAGCATCGGCAGAAACAGCTGAACGCTCTACGCGAACTCTGACATTCGTGTCGATTTCAATCATGAAAGTACGGTCATTTACTTCTAAAATTCTGCCGTGAATTCCGCCGATTGTTACAACCTTATCCCCTTTTTGCAAAGAGTCACGAAATTGTTTTTCGGATTTTTGCTTTTTCATTTGCGGCCTAATCATAAAGAAATAAAATACGACTATGATTGCCAGCAAAAAGATAAGTGACATTCCGTTGCCACCTTGTCCCGGTGCAGCCTGAAGTAAGATGTTTAAAATATTCATGTTGTTATTATTGGGAGATGTATATTGACTTTATTAAATTTATTCTTTGACAGTTACATCGCCAACCACATACAGAGTATAAGTGTTCGGCATTGTATTCGAAATGATAGTGACGGTCTTATCCTGGTGCCCCTGTTTTCCTTCACTGTTAAATGTAACATTGATAATACCGCTTTCACCGGGAGCTACAGGATCTTTCGGGAATTCCGGAACCGTACAACCACAACTGCCTTGTGCAGATCTGATGACCAACGGCGCCTTTCCGACATTGGTGAATTTATATGCATAAGATATTTTTTCTCCCTGAACAATAGTCCCAAAGTTATGAGTGTCGTTCTCAAATTTTAAAACCGGAACATTGTCTTTTGCTGTTGAAGGATCAGAAGAAGCGGTAGCAGGATTTTCTATGACTGCCGGATTAATTGCATCTTCGGGTATACTGTCCTTAGATTCATTCTTACAACCAAGAGCAATTGAAAATACGAGGAATAATAATACTATTCGATTCATTTTCTGTTTAATGTTGTTCGGAACAAAGATAATGACTAGCTGATTAATCCTCTGCCTGATTTAACAATTTTTCCCTGCTCTTTATAATCAGCCGCGAGTTTGTCAATTACGCCATTAATGAACTGTTTACTTTTTGGTGTACTGTATTCTTTTGAAATATCAATAAACTCGTTAATGCTAACTTTCACCGGTATGTTTGGAAAAGTCGTAAGTTCAGCCAGAGCCATTTTCAAAATGAGAATGTCCATTAAGGCGATTCGTTCAACTTCCCAGTTACGGGTTCTTTCACTTATGGATTCTTCGAATTCCTTATTGTGTAAAATAGTTTGTCCGAAAAGCTTCCTGGCGAAATCCTTATCGTCTTCCTCGTCCTTGTACAAAGGCAACAATTCAAATTCTTCTTTTTCGTAATACTGTTTGATTGTTCTTCCCACCATGTGAATGGCAAAATCAAAGTCATCGTTCCAGTAGATGTTTTGCTCTTCAATATGAGTCCTGACTGCCGGAGAAGTCTCTATGAAGTTTTTCACGATATCCAGCAAAAAATCTTTTTCGCTTGCATCTTCCGCGGTAAGAAACTTTGTAAAGTTCTCCGACTTTTTGATCTCCAGGAAAATTTTGCGGATAAGATCCTGCTGACTTTGCCAGTTGATCCTGTTTTTTTGAACTGCATCAAGATAGGCCTTGCTTTTATTCAGGGCGTTAATGAACTTCAGTTTATAAAGTCTTCGGCGGGCATGAACTTCGGCCTCACGCGGATTGAATTTTAAATGCAAATCACCTTCATCGGCCTGATCGGCGTCCGCTATTTCATTTAAAAATGACAGCAGGTAAATATAAAGTTCATGTACCTTGTCGATGCTGCGAAAAAGTTCCTTTTCGGCAACGGCAAGATCATTCTTCTGAGCCTGGAAAAAAGCATAGAGTGATTGAAGAACTTTAATTCGAATTTGTCTTCTGCTAAGCATAAATGTAGTGATTGGGTTTACAGAAAGACCTTTTTATTGAAGATTTAAGTCCCGAGCAATCGGGAGAAGATTGACCTAAGACGATAAAGTAGAATCTAATTTGACTTTTTTATTTCTTTTTCGCGGCTTTGATTCTTTCTTCGGCAATTCGTTTTGCTGCTTCAATTGTCGTGATGCTTTCCTCTTTTGCTTTCTTGAAAATCTCCAATGTTGTATCGTAAATTTTCTCAGTGTGAGCAAAAGCGACTTTACGGTCATATCCTTTCAACTCACTGAATACGTTGATAAGTCCGCCGGCATTAATAAGAAAATCCGGCGCATAAAGAATTCCTTTATCAGTAAGCATACGTCCATGGATATTCTCATCGGCCAGCTGATTGTTGGCTGCACCTGAAACCACCTTGCATTTCAGTCGGGAAATATTCTCGGAATTAAGGGTCGCACCCAATGCGCAAGGAGCATAAATGTCCATTTGCATATCGTATAATGAACCTGAATCAACAATTTTAGCATTGTATTTGGCAGCGGTAGCTTTCAATTGTTCCTGGTTGATATCGTTAACATAAACGATCGCCTTTTCTTCGGTAATCATGCGAACGAGATTTTCGCCCACATGCCCAACTCCCTGAACAACGATGATACGGCCGGCCAGACTATCTGTTCCCCAGCTTTCTTTAGCCGCGGCTTTCATTCCCATGTAAACACCGTATGCGGTTACCGGAGATGGATCTCCTCCACCACCCATTTCTTCGGGTAGTCCGGTTACATGTGTAGTAGCCTTACGAACATTTACCATGTCCGATGTACTTGTACCCACATCTTCGGCGGTAATATATTTTCCGTTTAAAGATTCGATAAACTCACCGTATTTAATAAACATCTGAGGAGTCTTGTCTTTCTTCGAATCACCAAATATGACAGCTTTTCCACCACCAAGCTGTAATCCGCTAATGGCTGCTTTATATGTCATTCCGCGCGACAAGCGTAAAACGTCTCTTAATGCTTCAGCATCGCTTTTATAGTCCCACATCCTGGTACCGCCTAAGGCTGGACCTAGCGTTGTGTCATGAATTGCGATAATGGCTTTTAAGCCGGAATCCGTATCATGACAAAAAACTATTTGTTCGTGATTTGCAAAAGAAGGGTTGTTGAAAATGAAATCACCTGAAACCTTTTCTTCCTTCATATCTTTGACCTCAATCATAACTCGAAATTATTGTGACTTTTTTAGAGCGCCGGCAAAGGTAGGCTTTTTTTTAAGGGCACAAAAGGAGAGTTTTAACATTCAGAATGAGAGCTTTAAAGCATATAAACAAGTATTTTCTAAAATACAAGTTCCTGCTGGTTGTAGGCGGAATCTTCGTAATTGCGCAGAATTTCGGGGCTATTTACCCTGCCCAGGTTATCCGGAATTCAATAGACAGCGTGGTGGAGTCAATGAAAGGTCTGGAAAAAGAACATTCGGCAGTATACCGTGAACATATTACAATTGAAATAACCAGGCAGGTGGGCAATTTTCTTCTGCTGATTATCGTAGTGGCAATTGCAAGGGGCATTCTCATGTTCCTGATGAGACAGACACTGATTGTTATGTCGAGACGAATCGAGTTTGATCTAAAGAATGAAATCTACAATCACTATCAGCAACTGAGTCTTGCTTTCTATCGCAGAAACAATACCGGAGACCTGATGAACAGGATCAGCGAAGATGTCGGACGTGTGAGAATGTATATTGGTCCGGCCATCATGTATTCCATCAACCTGATCGTATTATTTATTCTCATTACAATCAGCATGCTTGCCGTAAATGTCAAACTCACTTTATATGTGCTTGCTCCCCTTCCACTGCTTTCCATTTCGATTTATTATGTGAGTGATATCATGAACCGCAAGAGCGAAGAAGTCCAGGAACATCAAAGCAGGTTAAGCACATTTGTTCAGGAAGCTTTTAGCGGAATACGCATTTTGAAATCATTTGTAAAGGAAGAAGCGATTGGAAATGAATTCGCCAAAGAAAGTGAAGTGTATAAGAAGAAGAACATGCAATTGATACAAATCAACGCCATGTTTTTTCCGCTGATGCTTTTGCTGGTCGGACTATCCACACTTCTAACAGTTTACATCGGAGGAAAAGAAGTTATTGCGGGAAGAGCTACATACGGAAATATCGCAGAGTTTATTATCTATGTAAACATGCTGACATGGCCGGTAGCGGCTTTAGGCTGGGTTACATCGATCACGCAACGGGCGGCGGCATCGCAGGAGCGGATTAACGAATTTCTGCATCTGAAGCCCGAAATTATTTCTTCAACAGATGAAGAATTTAAACTCGAGGGAGAAATTACTTTTAATCATGTAAGCTTTGTCTATCCCGATTCAGGTATCAGGGCATTGAACGATGTGAGCTTCAAGGTCAGACCCGGACAGTCAATTGCCATTCTCGGTCACACAGGCAGCGGTAAATCGACGATCGCAAACCTTCTTGTACGAATGTATGATCCGACCGAAGGAGAAATTTTAATAGACGGTAAACCACTTCAGAGTTTGTCGCTAGTTTCACTGCGAAAGCAGATAGGTTATGTTCCCCAGGACGTGTTTTTATTCAGTGATACGATCGGTAATAACATCGCATTCGGATTAACGGATGAAATTGACGCTGAAAAGAAAAAGAAACTGATTCACGATGCGGCTTCGAAAGCGGTGATCTATGATAACATCATGGATTTCCCGAAGAACTTCGACACGATGGTGGGTGAAAGAGGCATAACATTATCGGGCGGACAAAAGCAGCGTGTCTCCATTGCCCGTGCCATCATTCGTGATCCGCGCATTTTAATTTTTGACGATTGCCTGAGTGCCGTTGATACGAGTACGGAAAATAAAATTCTGGCACGGTTAAAAGAAGTGATGAAAGACCGCACAACCGTAATCATCAGCCACCGTGTTTCAAGCGTTAAACATGCCGATCTTATTATAGTTCTGGAAGATGGTAAAATAGTTGAACAGGGAAATCATTTTTCATTACTGGAGCGAAAAGCTGAGTACTTTGAGTTGTATGAGAAACAGATGCTGGAGGAAGAGGGAAGTGAAAATTGAAGATTTAATAATGTGAAATAACAATTACGTTATCACCTCTGCCTTGTGCTCTTTGTGTCTTAGAATCTTTTTGTCCAAAAAGATATAATAGACAAAAATAGTTGGTAAAAAGCTTTGTAGCCCAATACTGACGAGGGTTTGCTTAAAGGAAATTGAAAGTCGTTTCAATTTCCTTTTTTCGTTACATGAAAACGGTAAAAAAAAGTCATGTTGGGGTTGCAA
>CAZAON010000265.1:0-2986 GCA_964486655.1 uncultured Flavobacteriales bacterium | reverse complement strand
TAATTTGTAATTTGTAATTTATTTCATGCCCTGCTCCGCATACTCCTTATTAAGCCCCTGAATTACTTCCTTAGTAATATTGAGACTGTCATTCGCAAAGAGAATTCCGCCACCACCCTGGTAACCTAATACGAAACTGTAATTCTTGTTCTGATTATGTTTTTTGAGATAGGTATTCAGCCTTGCATATAATTCTTCCGATGAACTGCTTTGCTGTTCGTCCAGCTTATTAAGCAATTCTTCCTTTCGCTGCATTAACTGTTGTTGCTTCATACCAAGTTCGTTCTCCTTTTCTGCCCTCTCCTTATCGGTCATGCCGATTGCCTGTCGCTGGTATGTCTCAACATCTCTTTGAAGCTTATCATTCTGAGCCTTTAACTCCGACTTAATTTTATCCTGTTCAGCCTCAAATTCCGACTTTTTGGCTTTATAAAAGTCATATTCATCGAGCAATGAATCACTGTTAACATATACGATCGTCCCCGCATTTATGGGCAATGGCAATGCTGAAGATTCAGTTACCGTATCATTTTTCCCTTTAAAATGAAGATAATACAATACAGCTACGGCTATAAAGAGAACTACATTAAGTGCTAAAGAAATGTTCTTCATGAAATTATTTTTTGCGCAAAGATATAGGAATATGGGGCAGAAATCCCCTTTTGGTTACCATGCAAAAAAATTATTAAATTGCCCTTCTTAGAATGACCCTGATGAAAAAACTCCTATTTCTTTCCGCAATCATTGTTTTCCTTAACTCCTGCTCGAAAGACTCCCCTTCTATCCCTGATCCGAAAGCGGCACCTAAAATTTCCGCCATTCCTTCCACTTTTCTTCAAAAGGTTTTAATCGAAAACTTTACGATGACTACCTGTGGACAATGTCCGAAATATGAGATTATGCTCGACTCTCTCGTCGATTATAATCCGGATCGTGTATACGGAATGACTATTCATGTAAACGACGTCATGGCCGATACTAATTTGGCTACTACAAACGGAGGAAATTATTATGACTCACTTTTTAATCCCTCACAATTCTATCCCTCAGGCATGGTCAATCGCAGGCTCTCATCTTTAGGAGATATATTCCCTGACAACTGGCCGGCTTCTGTGTACAGTACACTCGGCTATATCCCATCATGCGGACTCGCCATTGAAGCCGAAGACATAATAAACGGAAATCTTCACATGATTGTTCATGTTGGATTCACTGCGTCTTTACTCGGACAATACAATTTGCATGCAGTCCTGGTGCAGGACCAGGTTTATACAAGCGACTCTGCCTATCTTCAGATAAACGATTACAGCTATCAGGGTTCGACACCTGATACTAATCTGACGCTCTATTCTCAAAACGATACGATACATCCATATCGTCACCAGTTCGTTCTGAAAAAAGTTTTATCTGATAACGGCCCCGAAGGCGATCCGATTCCTCTTGGCTCAACTTATGCCGGCAATCATTATACTGCCGGCTACAATGTTGATCTTTCCGGAATTGATATTAGCAACTGTTACATTTTAGTCTATGTCGACAAATATGCGACGACGAACAGTGGGCACAGAATCGCCAATGTACAGTTGGGACGAATCGGAGCAACTAAGGACTGGAATTAAATGGAATTTCTTGATCAACCTTTATCTGAATATGCCGAAAAGCATACCACTTCAGAAACATCTGTTTTAGCAGAACTCAACAGGGAAACACATGCAAAGGTCTTAATGCCCCGGATGTTATCGGGACATCTTCAAGGCCGTTTTCTCAGTATGATCAGTCATATGGTTCGGCCCAAAACTATTTTGGAAGTCGGAACATATACCGGCTATTCAGCCATCTGCCTCGCTGAAGGTTTGCAGGAAGGCGGCCATATTCATACAATTGATATAAACGACGAACTGACTCCCATGGTTCGTCAATATGTTGACCGTTCCGGATTCAAAGACAGGGTAACATTACATACAGGTGATGCGAAAAATATTATTCCAACAATAGAAGGACCATTAGACCTGGTTTTTATTGACGCGGATAAAATCAATTACTCCGTCTATTATGATCTCGTATTTGAAAAAGTTAGAAAAGGCGGATGGATAATTGCCGACAATGTTTTATGGAGCGGCAAAGTATTGGATCCGTCCAAAGCCGATAAAGACACACAGGCAATTATACAGTACAACGATAAAATTGCGAATGACTCTCGGGTTGAAACAATTCTCGTTCCTATTCGCGACGGACTGCTGATTGCTCGAAAAAAGTATTAAGTACAAAAAAGCAATGACTGACCTCCGCAGCGACACCGTCACCCGCCCCACTCCAGGAATGCTTGAAGCCATGTTTTCAGCTGAAGTTGGTGACGATGTATTTGACGAGGATCCGACCATTAAAGCATTAGAAAAAAAAGTTGCCGCGCTTTTCGGACATGAAGAATCTTTGTTTTGTCCGAGCGGGACTATGACCAACCAGATCGGCATTCGAATACTCACAAGGCTGCAGGAAGAAATAATTTTAGACAAGGGTGCGCATATTTATTTTCATGAGGGTGGCGGACTAGCATCCAATTCAGGACTTTCGATACGATTGCTTGAAGGTGCCCGCGGGAGAATTAATCCGCAGCAAATCATCGACAACATTAACCCCATTCAAAACCTGCATCAGCCGATCACTTCAGTGGTTGCCATTGAGAATACGCATAATAAAGGCGGCGGTAGTTATTATTCCTTTCAACAGATGAAAGAAATTGCGGAAGTGTGTCGTAAAAACAACCTGAAACTTCATCTCGATGGCGCGCGCATTTTTAATGCGATCACAGAAACAAAAGACAATACAGTTTCGGTCGGAAAATTATTTGACACCATTTCTGTTTGTCTGTCGAAAGGACTTGGCGCGCCTGTTGGATCGATGCTTATCTCTTCTTCCGAGAATATTCTAAAGGCAAAACGGGTGAGGAAAAGCATGGGAGGCGGAATGCGCCAGGCCGGTTTCCTTG
>CAZAON010000264.1:0-1613 GCA_964486655.1 uncultured Flavobacteriales bacterium | reverse complement strand
ACCTGGTCCTTCATCAGCGCGATCAACGGAGAAATTACAATCGTCAATCCGTCTTTTAGTAATGCCGGCACCTGGTAACAAACCGACTTTCCTCCTCCCGTTGGCATCAGCACCAGCGTATCCTTCCCCTTCAAAATGCTTTCAATTACCTCCTTCTGTAATGGTCTGAATTCCTCATAACCAAAATACTTTCTCAATACCAATTGTGAATTCATGTGGCGAAGATAAATGTGAATGCAGGAAATACTACTTTCTGTACGAGTTTTCGTATTATATGCTGAAAAAATCACTTTGAATCGGAACAAAACTAAACGCCGGAATTATTCGCCGAATTCTATATATTTGAGGCAATCACAATTCCCATTAAACAGGTCTATGCTGAAAACTATCATTATTGACGATCAGGAATTTTGCACTGAAGTCATTAAAGACATACTCGAGCAGAATGAAGATGTCAAAATCTCTGACATCTGTAATTCCGGAAAAGATGGTTTGAAATCCATTAAGAAACATGATCCTGATCTCGTAATTCTGGATGTAGAAATGCCGGATATGACCGGCTTTGAAATGCTTCAGAAAGTAAAAGACCCCGGATTTTCGGTAATCTTTACTACGTCTTTCGACAAATATTCCATACAGGCAATTCGCTATAGCGCGCTTGATTATTTACTCAAACCCGTTGTTGATCGCGAATTAAATGCCGCCATCGACCGCATCAAATCCGGTCGCGATAAACTGATGGGAAAAAAATTCAACGAGCTTTTCAAGAATCTGAATGAAATTCGTCGTCCGCTTAACCAGGTAGCTTTACCATCGTCAGACGGACTTATCTTCATTTCAGTCGGCGACATCGTTCATTGTGAATCGGACAGTAATTATACTACCCTTTTCATGAAGTCAAAGGAAAGACTCGTTATTACCAAAACCTTAAAAGAAGTAGAGAACTTATTAAACGGCGGCGAATTTTTCAGAATACATCATTCACACCTAATAAATGTTACTCAAATCAAACGATATGTAAGAGGAAATGCCGGCTATGTGATTATGTCGGATGGATCTCATATCAATATTGCACGAAACAGGAAGGAAGATTTTCTGAAACAATTTGTACACTTCTGAGGGTTTCGGGGTAGGGGTTGCGGGTTATGGGTTGCGGGTTTCGGGTTTCGGGTTTCGGGTTAGGGAAGTAACATGCATATTGAATTTATCAGAATGTATAAAAGTTTGTAAAGAAGATACTCGTCCTTATTGACTTTTTATTCAATTCCACCAATTACACTTTAATAATTACCAATTACTCATTCGTAGTTTCAAACTGTGTGTGACGGGTGTATCATTACATCATCATTCACAGTTTGAAATAAACAATATGAAAAATATAAAGAGACTTAAAGGACATGAAAACAACAGAGTAAATACTTAACTCTTTAAGTCGAAAACGGAGTCCTGTCGGCTCCGTTTTTAAAATACAAATACGGAGAAATTAAAAAAGCATGGTATTTCTCCTATTGAGAAACGGAGTTGTTGATGGCTCCGTTTTTCTTTGTTACAAATGACTTGGGATTGTTCCGGTATTCCAATATTCCAGGATTCCAGGGTTCTGGATTCCGGGT
>CAZAON010000263.1:0-9642 GCA_964486655.1 uncultured Flavobacteriales bacterium | reverse complement strand
ATATGTTTTACGGTGACCGCGAATTTCTGCCTCATCACGCAATCCGCCAAGAGACATTCTCACATACTTTCTTCCTAGCGCTTTTGCAATTGATTTGCCCAATGATGTTTTTCCGACACCGGGCGGACCATACAAACACATAATCGGAGACTTCATGTCTCTTTTCAATTTTAGTACGGCCAGGTATTCAAGTATTCGTGCCTTTACTTTTTCCAGTCCGTAATGGTCTTTATCCAAAACTTTTTCGGCACGCTTTAAATCGAAATTATCATTCGTAAGTTCATTCCAAGGTAAATCCAAAAGCAGTTCGAGATAATTCAGTATGACTGAATACTCGGCAGCAGCCGGATTCATTCTTGATAAACGTTCGGCTTCTTTCTTGAATGTATCCGCAACTTCTTTACTCCACTTCTTAGTAGCAGCACGTTCTTTCAGTTCGGCTACTTCACGATCAGGTGAATTTCCACCGAGTTCTTCCTGGATGGTACGTAATTGCTGATTTAGAAAATATTCACGCTGTTGTTTGTCAATATCGGTACGAACTTTACTCTGAATCTGATTTTTCAGTTCGAGCATTTGCAACTCTTTATCGAGATGTTCAAGTACGCGCGTTGCTCTTTCTTTATGATCGGCAATTTCAAGCAACTCCTGTTTTTTCGAAACATCAAGATTCATGTTCGAACAAATGAAGTTGATCAGGAAGGTATGACTTTCGATATTTCGAATGGCGAATGCGGCATCGGACGGAATATTCGGAGAGTTCTGAATAATCTGAAGCGCGAGATCCTTTAATGATGCGACGAGAGCGACGAATTCTTTATCGGTCGAACTGGCAGTTGATTCGGGAAATGGCTTGACCTTGCAACGGATGTAAGGCTCAACCTGGATACATTCATCCAGCTTAAACCTTCTTTTTCCCTGGATGATAATTGTCGTATTACCATCGGGCATTCGAAGAAGCTTAAGTACCTGAGCCACAGTTCCAACCGTATTGAGATCGGTAAAGCCCGGATCCTCAATGCTGACATCCTTCTGGGATACAACTCCAATGATCTTATCGCCTTTATTGGCGTCTTTAATAAGGTTGATTGATTTATCACGCCCAACTGTAATAGGTATTACCACGCCGGGGAATAATACAGTATTTCTTAAGGGTAATATGGATAAAATAGCCGGAACGTCCTGCTGATTCATCTGATCCTCGTCTTCCTGCGAAAGGAGAGGGATAAATTCAGTATCGTCGTCGATTATATTGGCTAAATCGAATGAATTCGGGTTCTTTGGATTAAACATGCTTTGACGAATGTAGTGACTTAAGGTTAAACGGGAAATTAAGAGTTCGATTTTGTCGAAATTCATGCCAGTATGCGGAAAACTGACAAAAACGCACGACCCCCGCCCCCCGCCGGGGGCATTCCATTATTCCAAAATTCCAATATTCCGGGCTAGCTACTCTCTAACTGATTTGCAGACCAATTCTGGAATACTGGAATATTGGAATATTGGAATAATATTCCCCAGATTGCCCCCCTTGCGCTCCAATACGTTGCCCCTTGCTTGTTTTTTTATACGTTTGCAGCCTGAATATGAATACATCTCCTCTTTCACGTCGTGTAGTTTCCCTGGCAGAAAGCCAAACCATAGGGATGTCCAAATTAAGTCGTGAATTATCTTCGAAAGGCATTGATATTGTTAATCTTAGCTTAGGTGAGCCTGACTTTATTACCCCGGCCCATATCAGGGAAGCGGCTAAAAAAGCGATAGATGAGGGTTATACTTTTTACCCGCCAATAGCCGGCTTCGCCGATCTCCGGAAAGCAATTTCAGAGAAGTTTAAGAACGAAAACAACCTCGACTTTGCTCCTGATCAGATTGTCGTTTCAACGGGTGCCAAACAAAGTATTGCAAATGTTGTATTAAGTGTCATCAATCCGGGTGATGAAGTGATCATACCTCTTCCTTACTGGGTAAGTTATATTGAAATCGTCAAACTTGCAGAGGGAAAAACTGTTCCAATACACAGTACGATTGAAAGTAATTTCAAGATCACACCGGAACAATTGGAAAAAGCGATTACTCCGAAAACGAAGATGTTTATTTTTTCTTCGCCCTGTAATCCGACCGGTTCTGTTTACACGAAGGATGAACTTTTTGCTTTGGCAAAAGTCTTAGAAAAACACAAAGGCGTATACATACTCTCCGATGAGATCTACGAACACATAAATTTTCTCGGATCACATGAGAGTATCGCTCAATTTGATTTTATCCGCGACAGAGTTATCATCGTAAACGGAGTATCAAAAGCATTCGCGATGACAGGATGGCGTATCGGTTACATCGGTGCTCCTAAAATCATTGCGGAAGCATGCGAAAAAATGCAGGGACAGTTTACATCAGGCGCCAGTTCCATTTCACAAAAAGCAACCGAAGCCGCATTGCGTTCTGACATCGGTCCGACACTGGAAATGCAGGCAGCCTTTCGCAGAAGACGAGACCTTGTCCTGAACTTAATGAAAGATATTCCGCTCTGGAAAGCCAATCAGCCCGAGGGAGCGTTTTATGTTTTTCCGGAAGTGAGTGCTTACTTCGGAAAATCATTCGAAGGAAAAAAAATCAACAACTCATCAGACTTCTGCATGTATCTTTTACATAACGCGCATGTAAGCCTGGTACCCGGAGAAGCATTCGGCGAAGAAAATTGTGTTCGCTTTTCTTATGCTACGTCAGACGAAAAATTAACTGAAGCCATTAAAAGAATCAAAGCTGCCTTACTCCAGCTGAAATAGCCAATGGCAAAACAAAAAAATATAAACGATCTTTTCGAATCATTCAATAAACTGAATGTGCTCATCATCGGCGATGTCATGATTGATAATTACCTGTGGGGAAAAGTCGATCGTATTTCTCCCGAAGCTCCTGTTCCTATCGTCTCCATACAAAAGAAAGAGTCGAGACTGGGTGGCGCTGCGAATGTCGCCATAAACATCCAGGCTCTCGGCGCGAACCCGATTCTGTGCGCTGTTATAGGTTCAGATATTTATGGACGAACATTTCATGATCTGCTGCATCAGTTGAACATGAGTTCGGAAGGTATTTTTCAGAGTAATGAAAGACCGACCACTGTTAAAACAAGAGTAATCGGAAACAATCACCAGATGCTTCGTGTTGACGAAGAAAAAGAAGAAGACATTTCTCCGTCTGAGCGCAAACAAATGATCAATCGCATTACATCCATCATCAACAAGAAAGATATTGATGTAATTATTTTCGAGGATTATGATAAAGGTCTTATCAGTAAATCCCTCATCGAACATGTGGTAAAACTGGCCAGGCAGAAAAAAATTCCTGTTGCCGTCGATCCTAAGAAACGAAATTTCAATTTTTATAGAAACGTCGATTTATTCAAACCAAACCTCAAGGAACTCAAAGAGGGAATGAAAATCGATGTTGATAAGGAGAATACAGAGGAAATCAAAAAATCTGCCCGAAAACTTGCCAAAGACCACGGCATCTCGACAATTTTGCTCACTTTATCTGATAAAGGTGTTCTGATAATGAATCAGGAAACCGAGGAACTTATCCCGGCTCACTTTCGTAATATAACTGATGTTTCCGGTGCAGGTGATACCGTTATAAGCGTGGCATCTCTTTGCCTGGCTGTAGGAACAGATCCTAAATTGCTTGCATCACTCGCTAACCTGGCCGGCGGACTGGTCTGTGAAATGGTTGGAGTTGTTCCGGTTCAGAAAGAACAACTGTTGCAGGAAGCGAAGAAGTTGAGAATAAAATGAAAGTCGAAAAAATAACACCTTACAAGAACTCTTCTCTTGATAAGAAAAGGCAGATCGCAAAAATGTTTAACAACATTGCAATCCGCTACGACTTTCTCAATCATTTTCTTTCTCTTGGTGTGGATAAATACTGGAGAAAGAAAGCCATATCGAAACTGAAAGGCCGCAGCAATAATGTCATACTCGATATTGCGACCGGAACAGCTGATTTTGCCATTGAAGCAATGTCTCTTAAGCCGGAAAAAATCTTCGGTGTCGACATTTCGACCGAGATGCTTGAAATCGGCAAGAAAAAAATTCTCAAAAAAAACCTGCAAAACAATATTCAGCTTTTTGAGGGCGATTCGGAAGATTTAATATTTGAAGACAATAAATTCGATGCGGTAACCGTTGCGTTTGGGGTACGGAATTTTCAGAACCTGGAAGCCGGACTTGAAGAAATGCGAAGAGTGTTAAAACCGGGGGGAATGGTATTGATCCTCGAATTTTCACAACCAAAAAATTTCTTATTCAAAAAGCTCTACAACTTCTACTCTTCCAAAATCACTCCCGGTATCGGAAAAGTGATTTCGAAAGACAAAGAAGCATACTCATATTTACATGAATCGGTAAAGGCATTTCCTCACGGAATTGAATTCTGCAACATATTGATCGGTTGCGGATACAAGAATATTCACTTTACATCGTTGACATTTGGAATAGTGACGATATATACTGCCGAAAAATAGTTTTACTTTTACAAAATAAGCTAAAGAATTTATTTCCATACATGTCAAAAATAAACGGCATAAAATTTTTAACGACGCTCCTCGCATTTCTGCCATTGGCAAGTTACGCGCAGTTGGATGACGTTCCGAAGAATTTGCCGAATTATGACAAACGTATTATTCACTTCGGATTTGCGCTCGGATTTAACTCAGCGAATTTTGTAGTAGACCGTGTGGGAAATTTTAAAGCCAGTGATACAATTTACACGGTTGAGTCGCAGGCCATTTCCGGACTAAATCTGGGTATTTTGGCAAATCTCCGTTTAGGCGAAAATTTCGATTTCAGGTTTATACCGACTCTCGCCTTTAACCAGCGAAATCTGAATTATCATTTTATTTATTACGATACTATTCAGTCAGAATCATTCATCACAAAAAATGTCGAATCAACATATCTTGAATTTCCATTCCTGATAAAATTCAAATCGGCCCGGAAAAACAATTACAGGATGTATGTTATCGCCGGAATGAAATATGGAATTGACATGGTGTCTCAGGCTAAAGTTAAGAGTAAAGAAAAAGATGTTGTAAAACTTTTACGGAATGATTACGGCTATGAAGTCGGATTAGGATTTGATTTTTATCTGAGTTACTTTAAGTTTTCTCCTGAAATAAAAATGTACAACGGTATGAAGAATCTTCTCTTGAAAGAGAATACCCAATATGTGAATCCGATTGACGCGCTTTATGCAAAGACATTCGTAGTTTCACTATTGTTCGAATAAACTACATTCTAATAACAATATAATGAAGCAACTCTCGCTCGTCCTTCTCCCCGAAGAGGCAGCAGATCAAAGCATGCAGTTGCAAAAAGCCTCGGAACAACTGGGTATCCCTGTTTCTTCCATAAAGGAATTGCGAATTGTTAAACGCTCGATTGATGCCAGAACTAAGACGGTAAAGATTCACCTGACTGTCGAGGTTTACATCAATGAAGTTCCGCCTCAAAAAAAGTCAGCAGATCATTTTAATTTCCGGCGCGACGTAAGCGATGGGAAACCTGTTATCATTGTGGGGTTTGGTCCGGCCGGAATGTTTGCCGCATTAAAATTAATTGAGAAAGGCTTGAAGCCTGTTATTGTCGAACGCGGTAAAAATGTTCAGCAAAGAAGACGTGATCTGGCCGCAATCAACAAACAGGGAATCGTAAACGAAAATTCCAATTATTGTTTCGGTGAAGGCGGCGCGGGAACATATAGCGACGGGAAACTATATACCCGAGCTTCGAAGAGAGGAGATGTAAACCGGATACTTGATATTTTCATAATGCATGGAGCCGATGAAAGCATCGGCATTGATGCTCATCCGCACATTGGCACAAACAAGTTGCCTAAGATCATAGAATCCATTCGCGAAACCATTTTACAAGCAGGCGGTGAAATTCATTTTGAAACACGATTGGACAACATTCTTCTCGACGGAAACAAACTGAAAGGAATTGAGACCGTTCATACAGAGAGCGGAGAAAGAAAAGAATTCATTGCCGAAGATCTGATATTAGCAACCGGTCATTCCGCTCGCGATATCTTCACTCTGCTTGCCCGAAAAAATATTCTTATAGAAGCAAAGCCATTCGCGCTTGGTGTTCGCATCGAACATCCTCAGCAGGTGATTGACAAGATTCAATATCATTGTGATGACAGGGGTTCTTATTTACCTCCGGCCTCCTACTCTCTCACACATCAGTTCGAAGGAAGAGGGATTTATTCTTTCTGCATGTGTCCCGGCGGAATCATTGCACCCGCTGCCACCGCTCCCGGAGAAATTGTGGTTAACGGCTGGTCTCCCTCAAAACGAAATAATCCGTTCGCTAATTCCGGAATCGTCGTTTCTGTAAATGAAAGCGACTTTGCTAAATACAAAAACAACGGTCCGCTTTCAGCCATGCAATACCAGGCGAATGTCGAACAAATCGCTTTCAAAGCCGGAAGAGGAGAACTCAAAGCACCCGCACAACGAATGGCAGATTTTGTGAACGGAAAAATTTCTTCTACACTGCCCGACTGTTCTTATTTACCCGGAGTTACATCGGTACAATTAAACGAAGTTCTACCAAAAGAAATTTCACTCGCATTAAGAGACGCATTAAAAACTTTCGGAAAGAAAATGAAAAATTATTTTTCGAATGAAGCGATTCTTGTTGCAACTGAATCGCGAACATCATCACCTGTCAGAATTCCGAGAGACAATGAAACATTGCAACATCCGCAGATCACAGGATTATATCCATGCGGTGAAGGTGCAGGTTATGCGGGAGGAATTGTATCTGCTGCTATGGATGGGGAACGGTGCGCGGGAATGATAGCGGCACGATAGTGCAGCTATGGTCTAAATGTTTCGGGTTTGGGGTTTTGGGTTTCGGGTTTCGGGTTTCGGGTTTCGGGTTATAAATCGCAAACTGATTGCAAGGCCGAAAATGATTCTCCTAAGTAACGAATTAAGAACGCTGAGTGTAAATGATAGTTTTTGTCACTTGCAGGTTAGTTACTCTGCTGAGCCGAAATATCAATTAATGTTATTGCAGATTAAAAAAAGCCTAAACTCTATAAAAGGAAAAAGGCGAAACGCAACAGCGCTTCACCTTTTTCAAATCCCCTCTAAAGCATTAAAGAAAAAGATAATTTTCTATATAACCAAAAAAAATTATCAACTTTTTTTAAAATTTTTAAATCCGGCGGAATTCGTAGCAGATTATTCCTGTGGCAACGGCCACATTCAGTGAGTCTGTGCCCGGCTCAAACGCAGGAATGGTAATGCTTTCAGTGATAAATTGGGTCAGCCGGGGTTGAATTCCGGCCGATTCGCTACCCATCAGAATAAAGGCATTTTCAGCGTATTTACCCTCATATATATTCCTGCCGTTCAGGACCATACCATAAACCGGTAGCCGGGATCCTGACTGATTTTGTTCAAAAACAGCTTCCAGATCCTCATAAAGCACTTCCACTTTAAAAAGTGAACCCATCGACCCCTGCACTACTTTCGGATTAAAACAATCAACTGTTTCATTCGAACAGATCACCTGTCTGATGCCAAACCAATCCGCTATCCTGAGAATCGTACCTAAATTTCCAGGATCACTAATTCCGTCCAAAGCGAGTATCAGCCCCTTCTCAAATTCAGGTCTTTTTTCCCGCTCCGGAATTCTCACTACTGCCAATACTTTTTGAGGTGTCGTTAGTGCCGATATTTTTTTTAGTTCCTCATCCGTAACTAAAACAATTTCCGTCGCCTTTGGAATACGAACGTCTTTACCGAGGTTTTGAAAATATAATTGTGTGCCGAACAAAGTTACCAGGCCCCATTTCGAGCGAAGTAAATCACGAACCAGCTTCTCTCCTTCAGCAATGAACAATCCTTCCTCTCTTCTGAATTTCTTTTGCTGAAGAGAGTTTACCAGTTTAATTTGATTTTTACTGAGCATTACGCTTTCTTAAATTCAAACAATGTAATCTCCGGCAATATACCCACCCGGCCCGGATAACCAATAAAACCTAATCCGCGATTCACATATAAGAATTGATTTTCCTCTTTGTATAAATCAGCCCACTGCTTATATACATATTGAACCGGACTCCATTTGAAACCCGGAATTTCTATTCCGAATTGAAATCCATGAGTATGTCCCGACAAAGTTAAATCCACATACTTATATTCATTGCGAATTTGTGCATCCCAATGAGAAGGATCGTGACTCAGTAAAATATTAAAAGGCTGCACTTCATAATTCGCGGTAGCCATTTTCATGTCACCATAGCGTGAGAAATTCCGGTGACCACTGTAATTTTCCACTCCTATCAAGCCGATCTTCTGTCCCTCACGTTCGAGATATGTATGTTCATTCAACATAAGATTCCAGCCGACTTCGCCATGAAAATTTTTCAGCTTCTGTAAATTTTCTTCCTTTGAAATTGCATCGGGCCATTTGTAATAATCTCCATAATCGTGATTACCTAAAATTGAATAAACTCCCATCGGAGCCTTTAATCTGCTTAACACCTCCCTGAATTCAAGGGCTTCGGTATGCAGATCATTTACAAGATCACCCGTAAAAAATATGATGTCCGCATTTTCTTTTAATATCAGATCGACCGCGGTGGACAGGTGATTCGTTCCCATGTAACTTCCCGTATGCAAATCTGAAATCTGTATAACTTTTAGTCCGTGAAACGCATCGGGCAGATTCGGAAACTTCATCGCCACCTTTCTCACTCTGAAATTCCATGCACCGCCGACCATACCATATAATAATGAGACGAATGGTATAGCCGCTATTACAAAACCGGTTTTCACCAGAAAGTTCAGTCTTGAAATGCGAAAAGCTTCCGTTGCATCCTTGTGCATAAACTGCACTCCGGCCCAGGCATAGATTAGTCTAAATAACCGGAATACATCATCTACAACTAGAAATAGCGAGATGATTACTTTGGTCATATATATTATGACGACTAATGCGAAGGAATATGTACGAATGGGTTTCGGCCATTCGTGCCAGTCAACAAACTGTCCCGCGAAAATAATTCCCAGAGTGAGTGCAGAAATACTCCAGTAAATAATATTCCAGATTCTCTGTGTCTGGATGGCACGCGCTCCCAATAAAATTTTGACTCCCTGGAAAACATATAAGTCGATAAGAAATAATACGACCAGGGCAATTAATATTCTGAAATTCAAAACAACTTTTTTTTAGGTTTATGGATTCAGTCGCAAGATAGTCCAGCGACCTTTTGATGAACTTTGAAAAATAATTCTGTCATGCAATCTGCTTTCACGGCCTTGCCAGAATTCGAAGTACACGGGCTTTACCCTGTATCCTCCCCAGTGTGGCGGACGGGGAACTTTCTTTCCTTCAAATTCTTTCTCATACTTTTTATATCGCATTTCGAGTTCATTGCGACCCGATAATTTTTCACTTTGATTCGAAGCCCAGGCGGCAATCTGACTTTCTCTTGGCCTGCCGGCGAAGTATAAATCGGAACTCCGTGGGGTCAATTTTTCAATTACTCCTCTTATTCTGATCTGCCTTTGAAGTTCTGGCCAGAAGAAATTCAGGCAGACTTTCTTATTGAGACGAATTTCTCTTC
>CAZAON010000262.1:0-12736 GCA_964486655.1 uncultured Flavobacteriales bacterium | reverse complement strand
TGTCGAGTTTTTGATTCTTCCGGTTTCCTTCCGATTTTATTTTTCCACTTTCAAAATAACTCTTCCAATATCCGTCAGGCTTCCCTTTTACCAGAGTACCTTCACTCGATAATCTTCCATTCGGGTAATAGAATTTTTTATAGCCGCTGCTGTCTTTCTGCGTTTCCTGCGAAAATCCATTCGTAGCCAAAAACAAGAACAAAAAAAATAAACAGATATTCTTATAAACCATATTGCTTCGAAATTTCAAGCATGCGTTGAATTGGTTTTAATGCTTTCAGACGGACCTCCTCGTTCAGGACCAGTTCGGGCACCTCATGCTTTAAACAAAGATATAACTTCTCAAGGGTGTTTAACTTCATGTGCGGACATTCGTTACAGGCACATGCATTATTTGGCGGGGCCGGTATAAAGGTCTTCTCCGGTGAGGCCTTTATCATCTGGTGCAGGATCCCTGCCTCCGTCGCCACTATAAACTCCTTGTCAGCGCTCTTCTTCGTATAGTTGAGCAATCCTGTCGTCGATCCGATAAAGTCCGACACATCCAGCACCGGCTGCTCACACTCCGGGTGAGAAATCAGCTTCGCATTCGGATGCCTGGCCTTTAAACGGGAAATTTTTTCGAGTGAAAATATCTCATGAACCATACATGCCCCATCCCATAAAACCAGGTCCCTGCCCGACTTTTTCGCTACATACCTCCCAAGATTCTTGTCGGGCGCGAAGATTATTCCCCTGTCACGTGGAACACTGTTTACAATGTGAACGGCATTCGAAGAAGTGCAGATGATATCGCTCATGGCCTTGATATCGGCCGAGCAGTTGATGTATGAAATTACGACGTGATCGGGATACTTCGCCTTGAATGCCGCGAAATCGGCAGGCAGACAGGCATCTGCAAGCGAACAACCCGCTCGCAAATCGGGCAGAACAACTTTTTTACCCGGATTAAGAATTTTTGCCGTCTCAGCCATGAAATGAACCCCGGCGAAAGCAATGATCGATGCATCTGTTTTCTCGGCTTGCTGGGAAAGACCAAGGCTGTCACCAATGTAATCGGCCACGTCCTGAATATCGGCGTCCTGGTAGTAATGTGCGAGGATAATTGCATTCTTCTGCTTTTTGAGGACTGCAATCTCAGCAAATAAATCGATTGTTGGATCAACCGGAATATTCAACCAACCCTTTTTTTCGATTTCAACCGTATTCATATTATATATATATTTTTAAATTAATTTAAAATCTACTATTACTATTAGCCTGTTCATACTGTTGGCAAGTGTTTGGCCGAAAGATTGACTTCCGGTTTGTACACAAAAGAGAAACGGTAATAAACAGGTGGCATGAATTGCAATTTACTGAAAGTTAGTCTTATTTGTATGTTATGAACAATTGTTAAATACAACGGCAGGGTATAACTTTTAGTTTGGCTAACGGTTAGTATCGTGACGTTTTTTGTGAGAAAATAATTACAGCCGGTTACAACTATTTCTTGCTTTATATCATTTGGGGTACATCCACAGACCTTATGAACAATCCAAGAAAAAGTTGAAAGTCTTTTCCAACCGAAAATAAATCTCTGCACAAATTTAGTGTTAATAAAACTTTATGCAGTACGCTAATTTTCAACTACATATTTTATGTTTAATAAATGATGTTGAAAACAAAATAAGTACTTTTGTTTGAACGATTTAACAATTCAGAAAATGAGCAAAGCCAGAATAGCCGTGGGTTGTGACCATGCGGGATTTGAATACAAAGAAGAAGTGAAAAAGATGCTGGCAGGCATGGGATACATTGTAAGAGATTACGGCACACATTCATTGGAATCGGTTGATTACCCTGATTTTGTTCACCCCGTCGCAAACAGTATCGAGGATAAAGAGAATGAATTCGGCATTTTGTTTTGTGGTAGCGCCAACGGAGTAGCAATAACAGCAAACAAGCATCAGCAAATCAGAGCCGCAATCGCATGGCAAAATGATGTCGCATCTCTCTCCCGTCAGCATAATGATGCAAATGTTCTTTGTCTTCCCGCCAGGTTTATTTCTTTAGATGATGCAAAAAAATTCACACTAACCTTTCTTACTGTTCCGTTCGAAGGCGGCAGACATGCAAACAGGGTTAAGAAAATCGCCCTCTGACACTTGAACAACCGACTCCTTATTTTTCTCTTATTATTATTATTGAACAACTGCTTCGCGCAGGAAAATGTTTCAATAGCTACATCCGTCAGTTTCAGGGACAGTACCGGAATATATTTCAGCAATTTAATTTCTCCCGATTCAATTTCTAAAACACTTTTCAAACTGGCTTCGGCCGAACTAGAAGGTCGCGAAACGGGGCAACGCGGACAAAAAGAAGCAGCCAGGCTACTCGCATCAAAATATCTTTCGTACGGACTTGCACCCGGTAATTCGTCAGAAAACAACAAAGAGTTGAGTGGCTTTATGCAAAAGCATACCATGGGCATAAGAAGCAATAAGGGAAGAAACCTATCGGTTAACGGAGATAATTTCCTCTATGGAAGAGACTTCATTTATTTACCACCCGATAAAGACACATCTGTATTTATTAATAAGATAATATTTTGTGCAAACCGTTCGGAGAAAATCGCGAATGTGCTGGAGAATGACAGATATACTTCCAAAAACATCATGCTGTTTGATGCAGAGCAATTCGACGCAGGATCTCCTCCGCTTTTCAGGGACATATATCCTCAAAATGTTTTTGTAATTGCGGGGCAGGAAAAAATCAATTCGATTTTCCTTCACGGATTTGAGTCATCGCCGAGAAACAAAACATATAATTTGTTTTTTATTACAGAAGCTGTTGCGAAGAAGTTTTTTGATGAAGGCCTTTTCGAAAAACTGAAAAGGAAAGGCAACAAGAAAAGTGTTGTTCGCGAAATTGAATGTGATGCATCAGCCGGACTAGTGAGCAATGACGAGGTTTTATCGGGCCAGAATGTAATTGCAAAACTAGAAGGCTCCAATTCGGGCGGAGAGGCAATAATTATTTCATCGCATTATGACCATCTCGGAAAAAATGATTCGCTTATATATTTCGGCGCCGACGATAATGCAAGCGGCACATCGGCCATAGTCGAGTTGGCAAGGGTTTTTTCGGAGGCCGCCTCCAAAGGATACAAACCCAAACGGGATATAATTTTTTTAAATGTAAGCGGAGAAGAGAAAGGGTTGCTTGGTTCGTCTTATTACGTTTCTCATCCGACTATCCCCCTTCAGAATATGGTTGCAGATCTGAATATAGACATGATAGGGCGAACCGACTCCATTCACGACAGTACCGGCGTGAGAGACTATATTTATGTAATCGGCGCCGACAAAATCAGTACCGAGCTTCATACAATTAACGAAGAACAAAACAAAAAATCTGTCAACCTCAGCCTTGATTATTTGTATAACCGCGACGATGATCCGAATAATTTTTACAAACGCAGCGACCACTACAATTTTGCGAAGAAAGGAATTCCCGTTATTTTTTATTTTGACGGCAAACATGCCGATTATCATGAAACCACCGATGTTCCCGAAAAGATCGACCTGAACCTTCTTGCCAAAAGAGCAAAACTCGTTTTCCTTACGGCCTGGGAGCTTGCAAACAGAGATAAGAGAATAGTTGTCGACAAAAAGTAGCGCATCACGTGCAGATCGTAAATCGAATTCATACTTTTGAACAATCGTGAAAAGGTTGGTTTTACTATGCGCATTCGCACTTCTATCGATTTTCGGTAATGGGCAACAGTCGGAGAAATCTCTCCGCTCTTATTTTGAAACAACACAAAACCTGGATCCCATCGAAGGCATTTGGAAAGTTGTTACTACCCGCGAGTTTTATCATTACGACACATTATATAATGTGCAACAAATGACAGACACCGAATTGGTTGCCATAATAAAGAGCAACAGCGGTTTTTCGGCTTATTATATGAAAGGCGAAACGTTTAATCTTGAATTTACCACAACGGATGTTAAGGGTGTATATATGTACAGGAATTTTTATCCGCTTCTGTCAGATTACTCTAAAAAGCAGGCTATAATCTGTACTCATAATAAAATGGAATTAACACATGACTTACCCGAAGAATATGTGATTAATATTTGCGGAAATGAATATCGGCCCAACACCCGCGTTGTTAATATTCTTAAGTGGAAGAAAAGTTTTCCCGCAAACCCATGAAGTTAAAAGCGGCCGTCTTTTTATTTGTTGTTTTATTTTCGGCAAATCTTTTTGCAGAGGATAAATATTGGATTTCATTCAGAGATAAAGCCGGTGTCACCTTTGATCCTTATTCCTATTTCAGCAGCCGGACCATTGAACAACGCATTGCCATGCATATTCCGGTTAATGACAGCACCGATTTCCCTGTCAGCGAAAACTATATTAATGCCCTCGCGGAATTTTCCGATTCTCTTTCATGGTCAAGCAGATGGCTGAATGGTGTTGCCGCATTTATTTCCGAAGATAAACTAGCCTCCGTTAAAGCCCTGCCATTCGTAAGCTCCGTTGTTTCCATGAGCGGAAATTCAACCTCTCTTGCAATGATTGACTTGCAAAAATTGGACAACGACGATTTGGCTTTGTTAAAATATCAGACAGACAGGATGGGTGCAGGCACATTTAAATCAGACGGACTCGACGGTACCGGTATTCGCATTGCAGTACTCGATGCCGGTTTTCCGGATGTTGATAAGAGTGTAATATTCGAAAATCTGCGCAACCGAAAAGGAATTATTTCAACGTACGACTTTGTTTCAAAAAAGGAAAACGTATTCGCACACCATTGGCATGGAGCAGCAACACTATCCTGTATCGTGGGTGTCGCGGACTCGTTGAAGATTGGCCTGGCAACGGGCGCGGAAATTTTACTTGCGCGAACCGAAAGAGTAATCACAGAATCTTTTTCCGAAGAAGAAAACTGGCTTGCCGCGGCTGAATGGGCCGACAAGAACGGCGCTAACATTATCAGCAGCTCTCTCGGATATACCGGCAACCGATATTTTAATTATGAGATGAATGGAAACAAAAGTCTCATTGCTCATGGCGCGACAATCGCAGCATCAAAAGGCATACTTGTAGTTAACGCTGCCGGAAACGAAGGCTCTCACGTTTGGAGGCACGTCGGCAATGACAGTGTACTTGCCGTAACCGGATGGCATTACGTTGCTACGCCGGGCGATGCAGACAGCGTTCTGACTGTCGGCGGAACAGACCCTTACACTGACGCGCATATTTATTTCAGTTCGTTTGGTCCCGCAAGCGACGGCACACTTAAACCCAATGTGTGCGCAACAGCTGTGGCAATTGCAGCGAAAGGCGATGTGTTGTCCAGAGTTTCAGGCACTTCTTTTTCCACACCATTAGTGGCAGGATTTGCAGCCTGTGCCTGGCAATCACACCGGTCCTGGACAAATATGGATCTCTTTAATGCAATCGAAAAGTCGGGCAATCTTTACCCTTATTATGATTACGCTCACGGATTCGGAGTTCCCGTAGCGGATAAAATTGTTTCGGAACAGAAAGAAATAGAACCCACATTCGACTTTGTCATCGTGAATGATAATGTAAAAGTAGTTCTTCGTGATCAGTTTACATTTACAGAGGCTGAACAGGCACTTGGTTATTCGGGCCGTAGAAATTTCTATTACAAGATTGAAGACAAAGACGGCATAATGAAAAAATATTTTGTATTGCTCGGAGACAAAAAAGAAATGCTGAGCTTTTCAGCGGAAGATTTTGAAAAAGGAGACGCCATAACTGTGCACTTCGAAGGCTATACAAGCTCAATCGACTTTCCGGAAATTAACGAAGAAAAATGAAAAAGACCGCATTCCTTTTTTTACTCCTTGCATCTTTAAGCGTTAGTGCACAGACGGTACTTTTAAAAGTCGATCGAAATGAAGATCGAAAAGTATCGGACCACGGACCCAACCTGAAGAGCTTTACACATTTTTATTTGCGAGGTGCAATGCTGGCATCGGAAGATAAACCCGGCGCGAGAATTATTTACGGCCCTTCGGTTAATCTTGCTCTCGGTGTAAGAGTTAAATTTAAAGTCGGCGATGTTTATTCACTCGGCTATGAAATCGAAGCAGAGTATACCGACTATAAATTCAAACAGGAGGAAGGTAAACTGGTGCCCGACACACTGATTCATAAAATGAATCGTCTCGATTACTATTCACTCTCGGCCGGTTTTTATAACCGGTTTAACTTTGATCCCAACCGGGGAAATTTTACCGGAACGTTTCTGGATCTCGGAATAAACGGTGAATGGCATTACTCGATAAAATCTGTTGCCAAAGACAACATGCCCGACGGAACAAAACAAAAGACAGTCACAAAAAATCTTGGCTACGTTAACAACATAAACGCAAGACTATTCGCCCGGCTCGGATTTAATCATACTTCTTTATATGTCTCTTACCGGCTAATGGATGTTTTTAAGTCAGGCAACAGTTATCCGGAATTACCACAGATAGTTGCGGGAATTGACCTCGGACTTTTCTGATAAATCCGCTCCTCCCGTACATATAACACGCTTATTAACAGGGTCGGTTAATAACCTTTTTTCAAACCAACTTTACCCGGAAACCTTTGGCTTCATTAACAGTTAAATTTGTTATAACCAACAAAATAATCTTATGTCATTGACTAATGATCAGAAAAAGGACCTGAAAGAGTTGGGCAAAAAATTTCGCGAAATCGAAAAAACAACCATGGAGGGCAACATCGATTTAGATGTTTTTATGACCGGATACGGTGATGACGGTATTCAGCTGTATGGAACCGAAAAAATTTCGCAAAAGGCCAATGCCGGAAAGCGCAAAAATGTTTTTGAAAGGCATACGGGCGAACAGAAAAAGCAAGCCCTTAAGCACCACTAATTAATGCCCCGGACAGGGGCTTTTTTATTTTCATCAATCAAGATCAATGTTGCATTTGTCATTTGAACGATTAATCCTACTTTTGGCACTCTATTTTTAGAAATGCTGGATTTCGCCTGGTTAATACCCGTTTTTCCGCTTTTAGGATTCATACTACTCGGATTCGGAAAGAATATATTTAAGAACTCATCTGCCGGAATCATCGGATCACTCATGATTCTTGCATCCTTTGTGATTTCTGCCGGCTTATTTTTTACCCTTCCCGCAGATCCGGTTACAATCCACCTGTTTGACTGGATCAACTCCGGCACCCTGTCAATTCCTTTTTCATTCCTGATCGATCATATCTCTATGGTGATGCTGCTCATCATCACAGGAGTCGGATTCCTGATTCATGTGTATTCAATCGGTTATATGAAGGGCGATGAAGGCTATACACGCTTCTTCTCATATCTTAACCTGTTCGTTTTCTTTATGTTACTGCTTGTTATGGGCAATAACTACATTGTCATGTTTGCAGGTTGGGAAGGGGTCGGACTTTGTTCATATTTGCTCATTGGCTTTTGGTTTAAGAATACAGAATACAATGCCGCCGCAAATAAGGCTTTCATTATGAACCGGATCGGAGACCTTGGTTTCCTGTTAGGTATAATTCTTATTTATCTGACATTCGGCTCCACCACATTTGATGTCGTTTTTTCTTCAGCCGGTTCGGGAAACGAGACGGTAATAGTTGCCATCACCATGTTGCTGTTTATCGGAGCCATGGGCAAAAGCGCACAGATTCCGCTCTACACCTGGCTTCCTGATGCCATGGCCGGACCAACACCCGTATCGGCACTCATCCATGCGGCAACGATGGTTACTGCCGGTATTTATATGATTGTTCGTTCCAATGTACTTTATTCACTTGCCCCTTTCACGCTTGACTTCATCGCCGTTATAGGAACGGCAACGGCGCTCTTTGCGGGCATTATTGCATTAGCACAAACAGATATTAAAAAAGTACTCGCCTACTCTACCGTTTCTCAGTTAGGATATATGTTTGCCGCGCTTGGAGCGGGAGCATATGCAAGCGGACTGTTTCACGTGACTACTCACGCTTTCTTCAAAGCATTATTATTCCTTTCCGCAGGCAGTGTAATTCATGCAATGAGCGGCGAACAGGATATTTCGAAGATGGGCGGATTAAGAAAAAAACTTCCGGTTACCTACATGGTATTTTTAATCGGAACAATTGCCATAAGCGGCATTCCGCCATTCGCCGGCTTCTTTTCGAAAGACGAAATTCTTGCTAAGGTTTATCTGCAACACCCTGTTCTTTTCACATTACTTTCTGTAACGTCTGTTTTAACCGCCTGGTATATGTTCAGGTTGTTCTTCCTTACGTTTCATGGAAGTTTCCGTGGAACAGAAGATCAAAAACACCATTTACACGAGTCGCCTTCTGTGATGACCGTTCCGTTGATGATACTTGCCGTATTATCTGCAGCCGGAGGATTTTTAGGTATGCCGTCGATCACAGGTGCTAAACATTTATTAAACGAATATCTACAGCCATTACTGACATTCCCTTCGTTTTTACATGAAGGTGAAGTTTCTCATAAGTTTGAGATAACGGTTATAGTTACATCTATAGTGGTTTTAATATTGGTAATATATTTTGCACATCGCAGGTATGCCATCAAACAATGTGTTTTACCTGCCGGCGACGGAAAGCCATCGCCCGTTGTTCAGCTTGCATACAAAAAGTTTTATGTAGACGAAATTTACGATGCCGTCTTTGTAAAACCGTTAAACTCACTGAGCGAATTTCTCTACAGGATATTTGATATTAAACTCATTGACGGAATTGTAAACTCGGTAAGCAAGGGGCTCACATCCGCTGCCGGATTTACACGATTAATTCAGTCGGGCCGTGTCGGCTTTT
Organism: uncultured Flavobacteriales bacterium; assembly: GCA_964486655.1. Lineage (GTDB taxonomy): Bacteria > Bacteroidota > Bacteroidia > AKYH767-A > 2013-40CM-41-45 > JADKIH01. The sequence goes on along the minus strand of CAZAON010000262.1, from coordinate 3,895 downwards.
ACATATTCGCAATGGTATTTGGAGTCATAGCCATTCTTGTTCTTAACCTGATCATAAAGTAATGCTGTCGCTGCTCATATTTTTCCCGTTAATCGCCGCATGTGTGGCCGCAATGAGCGGAAAGCTTTCCGGCAAGGTCGCATTCGCGCTTTCCATTGCCGAGTTCATTCTGTCTGCCGTAATGCTGCTCAATTTTGATCCATACGGAGGTTACCAGTTTGTTCAGAATTACTGGTGGATCGAAAAACTTGGCATCGCGTATAATGTTGGTCTGGATGGTATAGGAATTTTGCTCGTCATGCTGACAACATTTCTCGTTCCGTTGATCATCCTTTCTTCTCTGAACAGAGAATTCAGGAATCCCGCATTGTTCTATTCATTGATTCTCATGATGCAATTCGCCCTCGTTGGTGTGTTTTCTGCACTTGACGGATTTTTGTTTTATGTGTTCTGGGAACTAGCTCTCATTCCGATTTATCTCATCTGTCTTATTTGGGGAGGAGCCGACCGTATTCGAATTACACTTAAGTTTTTCATTTATACTCTTTCGGGAAGTTTGTTAATGCTTGTTGCGCTTATCTGGCTTTGGTTACAGACTCCCGGAACGCATACGTTCGACCTTACCGCATTTTATGCGCTTAATCTTAGCGCATCAGAACAAACATGGATATTCTGGGCGTTCTTTCTTGCATTTGCCATTAAGATGCCAGTGTTTCCTTTTCACACATGGCAGCCCGATACATATGTTGATTCGCCAACACCCGGAACCATGATGCTTTCCGGAATCATGCTGAAAATGGGAATCTTCGGAGTAATGCGCTGGATGTTACCGGTTGTGCCTGCCGGAATTGAGGAATGGGGAACAATGGCAATTGTATTATCGGTCATAGGAATCGTCTATGCTTCGTTCATCGCCATCGTTCAAAAGGATTTCAAGAGACTTATCGCCTATTCTTCAATTGCTCACGTCGGATTAATTTCTGCCGGTATATTCTCGCTTTCATTTCAGGGTATGCAGGGCGGAGTTTTGCAGATGATAACTCATGGTATTAATGTCGTCGGACTGTTCTTCATTGCTGACATGATCAGCAACAGAATGGAAACGCGAACCATGAATGATCTCGGAGGAATTCGTCAGTACGCTCCGGCATTCGCCACTTATTTCATGATCATCATGCTGGCTTCTGTCGCATTGCCTCTTACAAATGGTTTCGTCGGAGAATTTCTATTGATAAACGGATTGTATCAATTCAGTCCGGTCCTGGCCGCAGTTGCCGGATTAACGATTATTCTGGGCGCGGTTTACATGTTACGCAGCTATCAGAAAATTTCTCTGGGGGAAGCGAATAGTCTTACGATGCAATTCCCCGACCTGACCGTTGCCGAAAAAAGCGTTCTCATTCCTATTGTAATAATGATTTTTGTAATAGGCCTGTATCCTCAGCCTATTCTTGATATTGCCGGTCCGTCTGTCGAGGCCCTGCAAAGAACGATAGAGAGAACAGCAGATCTTACAATGTTAAAATAGTTCGCCTTGAATACACTCATCATATTAAGCGCACTTGGGTTGCTCGGACTGTTTTCGGAAATCTTTGGATTTAAGAAATATTTAATGCCATTGATTTTTGCCGGACTTGCCGCCGCTTTATATACGACAGTTGCCGACTGGAATACAGGCCGCTCGCTTTTCAACGACATGATGATCATGGATAATTATGCATTATCCTTCACGGCATTGTTCATTGTCATTGCATTAATCTGGTTTACCATCTTCCCGGTTTTTCTCGAAGAGGGTACCACACATAAAACCGATTTTTCCGTTCTGATCATATTCGCGCTTATCGGCGCGTTGTTGATGACATCATTCAACAATATGATCATGTTGTTTTTGGGAATAGAGATACTTTCCATTTCGATGTACATACTTTCCGGCAGCAATAAATCGTCACTCCTTTCAAACGAAGCCGCGTTGAAGTATTTCCTGATGGGCTCATTTGCCACGTGTTTTTTATTATTCGGAATCGCATTGTTATACGGAGCTACGGGTAGTTTTTATCTGAATGAGATAGCTTCAAGCCTTTCTTCGGGAAATAATCAGATGCTTGTTTTTGCGGGAGTAGTGATGATGATGGTAGCAATGGCTTTTAAAGTTTCAGCTGTACCCTTTCATTTCTGGGCACCCGATGTTTATCAGGGTTCACCAACAATCATAACGGCATTCATGTCAACAGTAGTAAAGAGCGCCGCGTTTGCCGCATTCTTACGTCTGTTTCTGAACACATTCGGCGAAGTTGAATCTATTTGGTTTAACACTTTGTGGTTTATTTCCGCAGCCACCATTCTTGCTGGAAACATCACTGCAGTGTTTCAGACAAACGTTAAAAGAATGCTTGCTTATTCAAGTGTAGCGCATGCGGGATATATGCTGATTGCCATTCTTGCAATGAATACATCGTCGGCCGGCTCGTTATTCTTTTATACTGTTGCCTATTCTGTTTCCTCAATCGCCTCATTCGCAATTCTTCTTATCGTTAGCCGCAAAACAAAAAACGAATCAATCACTTCTTTCAACGGGCTGGGAAGAAAAAATCCTTTGCTGGCTGTCGTAACGGTGATTGCCATGTTTTCACTTGCGGGTATTCCGCCAACCGCTGGCTTTTTCGCAAAGTATTATATTTTTTCGGCTGCTGTAGAAAATCATCTTACCTCACTTGTGCTCATTGCAGTACTTGGCTCTCTGATCGGAGTGTTTTATTATTTCAGAATCATCATCGCACTATTCAGGGATGAAGAATCGGGACCGGTTGAAATGAGCGGCGGTTACAAAGCGGTACTTTTAATTACATCTGTATTGGCTTTGGTTCTTGGCGCTCTTCCGGGGCTTGTTACAGGACTACTTTAATATTTCTAAATTTTATTTATTTTAAGAAGGGAGTTAATTTTCGACAACCGGATTCGTTACCATTAATTTATCACGTCTAATCCAATCCGTTCTCTTTTTTATTATTATTGTAGACAACTCCGGTATTTTTATTCCCTACAGCCGGAGACACACGCCTTTAGAAAACACCGTCTACACAATGAATCTTTTTTTCAGTTGGTCAGACCCCTTTGATTCTTCCAGAAGAGAGTTAATATTTGAGAATAGAAATAAAAAGTTTGGTGCTTATGAAATACGAAGGGATTATACCAGAAGTGTTTTTAATGCATTAGTTTTTACTGCGATTACTTTTTCACTTTTGATTTCTGTTCCGATAATTTCCGGATTCATGTCAGAAGGCTTAAATTCCAGGGTGAGAACAACCCAGTCCATTGAACTTGATGAGCCCCCTCCTATAGATAAAAACGCACCGCCACCCCCACCACTTGTTGAGCCTCCGCCGCTGAGACAAACAATAAAATTTACTCCTCCGCTGGTTGTTGAAACAGTGAATGCAGATGAAAATGTACCAACCCAGGAAGAGGTAAAGCTTACACAGGTCGGCACCACCACTCAAGAGGGGTTCGATATTGTCGAATTGCCACCGGAGCCGGGAACGAATCAGTCTGAGGAAGAGGTGTTTACACTTGTGGAAGAAATGCCATCGTTTCCCGGTGGCGAGCGAAAGTTGCTTCAACTTCTCTCACTCATTCGCTATCCGCAGATCGCTCGTGAAAATAATATTGCAGGATCAGTTTTTTTAAGTTTTGTTGTCGATAAAGACGGAAGTATTAAGGATGCAAAGGTTCTTAAAGGCATTGGAGGGGGTTGCGACGAAGAAGCTTTAAGAGTATTAATGGCTCTTCCTAACTGGAATCCCGGCAAACAGAATGGTCGTCCTGTGCCTGTTCGAAGCAGTGTAAGGGTAAATTTCGCCTTACAATGAAATATCAATTCGGGAATTTCGTTCTAAGC
>CAZAON010000261.1:0-2266 GCA_964486655.1 uncultured Flavobacteriales bacterium | reverse complement strand
TTATGATATCCGGGATATTTTTATTTTCAATATTTCACATATTCGATTCGCACTCTTTACATGCCTTTCAATATTTATTTTGATGTACTATTTGTTTTTCGAAAAACAGAATAATACTTCACGTATGATCAGAGTAGCCGGATTGTTAATGATTCTCTGGCTCGTGATATTTTTATTGATTGTGGTTTCAGTAACCGGACTGGTTATTCTAACATTAACGGGTCTCACGATTTTATATATTAATCAAATGAAGAAGTCGAAGCCGAAGGTGAAAGTGCTTCTGCTGTTATTATTATTTACAGTACCTCTTGTGATAGTATATACTTTTAATAGACTTGTTTCATCCTATAATAAGGACAGGGTGTATACGGTTGTTACCGAAAAGACTAAACTTGGTAATGATTACGATATTCCTACGCCTGATACCGTATTTGAGAATGGTTTTCCGATATGGATGTATGTTAATGAAATGGAGTTGCGTCAAACCTGGGATAGTTTAAGCGCATTTAAGTATGATTCACTGGATGAAAGGGGACAGCCAACGAGAATGACCCTGATCAGATTTCTTACCAGCAAGGGAATGAGAAAGGATGCCGAAAACGTCCTGAAGCTGGAGCCGGAAGAACGACGTTCTATTGAAAGGGGAATCGCGAATGTAAATTATCAGAAATTGTCAAGTATTAAATCACGCCTGCAGCAAATACTCTGGGAAGTTGATCAGTTTATGAGATATGGAAGCAAAAGCGGTCACTCGGTTACTCAGCGATTGGAATTCTGGCATGCAGCTGCCCGAATTGCTAATGCAAATTTTTTTACGGGAGTAGGAACGGGTGATATGCCGGCAGCATATGAAAAGGAGTATGCGTTAATGAATTCAAAGCTGGATAAAGAACACAGGTTGCGGGCGCATAACCAGTTCCTCGCGATTTGGGTTGCATTCGGAATTTTCGGACTTGTATATTTTATTGTTGCAATGTTTTATCCAGTGTATAGTCCGAAAATAAAAATGGATTTGTTATTTGGTTCTTTTTTCCTGATTGTTTTTTTATCCATGTTTTCTGAAGATACTCTCGAAACACAGGCGGGTGTTACTTTTTTTGCTTTCTTTTTTATGTTATTGTTAAAAGCAAACGACAATCAGATAGATAAAAAGAATACTTCTTATTTTTAAGATGTAATTCCATTTTTAGTCAGAATAAATGTTTTTAAATTTATGCTGCTTGTTTTTGTTTCATATATTCACTCGGAGTTACTCCTTTATATTTCTTGAAATTTCTGTTAAACGATGCTTTGGAATTAAAGCCGCAATCGAACGCCAGCGCAAGTAATGTATATTGTTGATTGCCCGGATTGGAGACCAATTTAATAAATTCCTCAACCCGACTTTCATTTATAAGGTCATAAAATGTTTTATTTTCTTTCGAGTTAATAACCTGTGACAGGATGTTCGGATGAACATCAAGTATTTTGGCAAGTTCATTCAGAGTAAGATCAGGGTTCGTGAATGGTTTTCCTTCATTCATCAGCTTTTTTAGTCTTTCATGAATCAAAGTAGCTTCCTGGTCGCTTAGTGCCGATTTTTGATATTTTGAGTTTTCCGAAAGCCCGTTATCGTTTCCAATTTCATTTTCTGTTTCAACTGTTTTATCTTCTAATAGGGTTGTGACATCATTTCCTATGCGGACATCATTAAAAGGCGGTGTATTTTGACTAAAGACCTGAACCTGCTTAATTCCAAAATACCCGATCCAGATTACAAAAAATGCGGCTGCGCCAAAAACCATTTCGTCTTCCTGCACAAAAAGTACGACTACCCAGATTACAGCTAACCAGATAATCAGATAAAGTAGCCAGTTGAAATTTATTTTCTCAGTATTCGAGAATTGATTTACTAGATTTTTTCTGAATTTTAACAGGCGAATCAGTGACATTGTAACATATAATACGCCGGAGACATAAATAGCATAAACATTAATTAACGTTTCTAATTCATATCCTTTTCCTTTGTTTTCAAATATTTCAATTTTCACATCCGTTGGCAAAAGATAAAATCGAAAAAACATCAGATATGATAGTATAACCGGAATAAAATTGAGTAAGAGTTTTTTATTGAATGGTGCAGATGTGGTTTGTTGTTTTGTATAGATATATAGAAATGGGCCTTGCGCAAGCGGAAGCGGCATGCCTAACGCGACAATTGTCGGATATAAGCTAAGTTGATCCGAAAAGAATAAATAGAATGTAATCAAATGGAAGCCGGTAACTG
>CAZAON010000260.1:0-15494 GCA_964486655.1 uncultured Flavobacteriales bacterium | reverse complement strand
CTATGTGTCGAGGATTGGAATAAAAGAACGTATTAGCATATAACTTCCTGTGAAAAAATTAATCTTCCAATTTGAGTGCGTATGTTTTAAAATTAATAAAGCCGAATTTCTTATTTCCTGATTGACTTTCCAACATAAATTTTTTTTCTTCAAGATTTCTTTTTATGCTACTTTCAGTCAGCATTGATAGTTCCCATTCGCCAAATCCGTTATTCTTTTTCCAATCTTCAATTTTCTTTTTTAGAATTCCCAATTGTTCTTCGTTTAAATTATCATAAAACTCTCTATTTGTAATTTTGAATTTGGCACCATTTTTTTCAAGATCAATTCTATAGTGGTATATATATTTATTTCTAAAATTTTCAAATTCAAAAAAGGAAATTCGGTTTTCAGTTTTTTGATTTAGGTCGTCTTCTATGGGGAAGTAAAAATTGTAAATAACATCCAGCTCTTTAATTTTCGTTGTAAATAGTATGGAAATTGAATCTAATTCATAAAAAATTCTTTCTTTATCATGATTAAGTGAAGATGCAGTGTAAATATTTTTAACCCATCGGTATTTCTCATCAGAATTTTTAATTCGATCAGAAAATACAATTGCATATGGATAATAATGAATTAATTCATTTTCGAGTTCTTCTGAATCTTTAATTTCTATTTTCATTGATTCATAATCTTCCTCAAAAGTTGTTTTGTCAAAAAAAAGTGGAGATTTGTGAATAAGATTATATACAACAGTTATTGGTCTGTCTTTAGTTTCAATTATGAGAAATTGGTATCCGTAAATTTTTTCAAACTCGTGAACAGTACCAATAAATTTTATTTTAAATTGGTTGTTATATAACTGAGAGAATTGGGATTCCATAAAAGCAATTGCTGCTTTTTCTTCTTGCTCAAACATTCGTTTTTGTCCAAAGGAATCAAACGCGAGAGTGATGAAAATCAGAATTTGTAAAGTAATTTTCATTCAGTATTATGTTGGGTCATTTAGTATAATAATGTTCGGATAAAGGTAAATATATTCATTTAGCATTTAGATAGATTTGCTTTTTTAATATAATTCTCATAAAACATATTGAGTGGTTACTCATCCATATTCAAAAAATCATCCAGCGCCCGTCTTTCCTGCTTCGTAGGCCTGCCAGTACCGGGATCTCTGTAAATAGTTATGCGGGAGAGCCGGGCTTTATAGGCATCTATTTCGGTTTGCGGGGTGAGGTCTTCGCAATACTCAGGAACTAATTTTGCGGCCAGTCTGTTATGGAAAAGTTTCAATACTTTTAATTTTCGTGTGAGTCCGGTTCGTTTAACTTCGACGATGTCTCCTTCTTTGATGAGTCGTGATGGTTTTACAATTTGCTCGCTGATGACTATTCGTCCTTTCTCACAGGCTTCTGTGGCAAGAGAGCGAGACTTATATTGCCGAACGACCCATAGCCATTTGTCGACACGCATTCGGCTTAGTTCTTCTTCCGGTTTTTTCATAAATCAATTCCGCTTTGGTAAAAATTAGTTTCTCGCAATGGCGCAAAGGCGCAAAGGGGAGCCTTTAGCTTTGAGATTGAAATCATTTTTCAATAACTTTTATACTTCACTATACGCCCTCGTAATTTGTAATTTGTAATTTGTAATTCGCACTTCCGTTCAGTACAAGTAATTACTCCTATGTTACATTATCTCTGTCGCAATAAAATTAGTTTCTCGCAATGGCGCAAAGGCGCAAAGGGGGGCATTTAGCTTTGAGCTTATAGTCTTTAGATTGAAATCATTTTTCTGTATTTTTTATACTTCACTATGCGCCCTCGTAATTTGTAATTTGTAATTTGAAATTCTTATTCCCTCTTCCTCTCAAAAGAGTAACTACTCCATCAAGTCTCCAACATCCAAAGGTCTCCGTTCCGCCTGCCAGTTAAATCCTTTTAGTCGGAGTTCACTTGTTGCTAATTGTTTGATCGGATAGAGTGTGCCCGACGGTTCGTTAAGCAATGTGATTTTCTGTACCTTATTTTCTTCGACATAAATGACAAGATCGCTGCAGTCGGCGCGGTTTACTCCAAAGTTTTTCTGCTGCTTATTTTTCGCATAGTAAATCGTTTGTCCGTTACCCGACACATCTATTTTGTAGATTTTATTTTCTTTCAGATAGCCTGTCATATTCTTGCCGCGAATCTGGTTGAAGCGCGATGAGTCTGCCTTCCCAACATCATTACTGTCGGCCAGCGACGTGATAAAGGAATTGTTGATCAGGTAAATGTTCGTGATTTCCGAATTGGCTGTCTGCATGTACATCGAATCTCCCGTAAGCTGATTCACGCCCGACCATAAAATAGGAGAGTAGAAGAGTCGTATCGTCGAATCTTTCCGGTCGAATACCAGCGAGTCGCACACACCCTGCAGGTCTTTGCGGAACAGTTTTACATTGTGAAAGGCGTACAGGTTTTTCTTTTTGTTTTCGGTTTTCGGAATTTCCGGATTCTTATTTTCGGGTGTACCGATAGACATCAGCGTGTCACCGTGCAGAAATAGCGAATCGGTTTTGTCCATCTGTATCATGAGCGCATGACCAGTAACCCAGGCCGAATCTGTCTTCTCATGATATTCTCCATAGTCGCCCATGATGATAATCTTATTCGTCGTGTCTTCGACTTCCACATTCCCAAACACTTTTCCGATTCCAGTATTTCTGTCGTATAAAACGGAGTCGCCTGACAGGCGCTGTTCCTTCGTCATCAGGCTGGAGTTTTTCCGGAAGTTCGATTTCTGATTTTCCGTATTGTACCAGCCGCTTTCGCAGTAGATGGTATTTTCTTCGGAGTGAACGAAGGTCGGACCAACAAAGAATGCTGTTTTACTCGTCGTATTGTAGCGAAGTGTATCGCTTGTCATCGTGTACTTCGGATTCACAAGCAAAACGTCCTGCCTGAAGTACAATTCGTTCACCGCGCTGTAATAATACCCCAGCTTACTCGTCAGCGTGTTTTCTCCGTCCACGATATTCGCACTGTCTGTGTAAAAGGCAATATCGTTCTCCATGTCATAATCGAGGCGCGAGGTCGAAAGTGTCATTTTCTTATCGGTCATCACCACTTTTCCGAACACCTGCGCGATACGGGAGTTTCCATCGTACAATAAACGGTCGCCGGTAAGCTTCAGCGAGTCGCCCTGTTCGATCAATATTCTGTTGAAAGCTTCAAGCCTGTTTTCGTCCCTGTACAGGTAAGCGCTGTCGCAATGCATCGTTGCATTCTTATGTCTGAATATTACATTGCCCAGCAACTTTGTCGCGCTTGCATTCACCGACTGGTCAAACTCGCTGACGTCGGCATTGAGGAGTTCAATTTTTTCCGGCTTCTGTCCGGATGAACTGAATGCGATAAGAATAAGTACTAAAATCGTCCGCCAATACATCTGGCGCAAAGGTAGAAAGTTGAAACGGTTTTATTGTATGATTATGTTTGAAATTCAACACGAAAAATAATCTGAAATTTGGTTGTACTTTTGCGCCATGCCGGAGTTGTACGTTGACGTCTTATTGCCACTTTCTGTCGCGCATTTATATACTTACAAGGTTCCGGAAATGCTCATTCCTGAAATTGCCATTGGTAAGCGGGTAATCGTTGAATTCGGCAGGCAGAGAATGTACAGTGCCGTCATCAGGCAGGTAAAAAATTCTCATCCCGATCCGGGTTCGCTCAAGGAGGTAAAATCTGTTTTGGATGAGGCTCCTGTTGTGATACCACGGCAATTCGCTTTATGGGAATGGATGGCAGGATATTACATGTGTACTCAGGGTGAGGTTATGAATGCTGCTTTGCCGGCAGCTCTGAAACTTCAGAGCGAGACGAAAGTAATGGCGGTCAGATTGCCGGATGATCTGAAGGTGGAGATTTCTGACGATGAGGAAACGATTCTTCGTGCACTGGATGATAAGGATGAGATGACGGTCGGAGAGATTGAAAAGCTTTTAAAGAAGAGATCGGTTCATACTATTTTAAAGAAAGCGTTCGAAAAAAACATACTGGTGCTGAGCGAAGAGATTCATCAGCGTTATAAGCCGAAGAAGCAGGCATATGTTCGCCTGGCAGGTACCTATCAGAGTGAAAGTGCGTTGCAGGAGTTATTTCTGGAACTGGAACAGGACAGCCGGAAGGCAAAGCAGCTGGAAGCCTTGATGATATTCATGAAGTATCTGTTCGACGATCCCGACAGGGCCGGGGTTAAGAAAAGTACGCTCATGAATCACGATGAGCTTTCGAAAAGTTCCGTCACTTCTCTGATCACGAACGGAATCCTGGTTGAGTATGATGTTATAACCGACCGCATTCCGAAGCCTTCTTCAACGCTTATCGATCCGCTGCCGCTTAGTACGGCCCAGCAGGTCGCATTGGACGGAATCAATACTGCATTTACTACTCACGATGTCACCTTGTTTCACGGAGTAACATCGAGCGGTAAAACGGAAGTTTACATTCACCTGATCGAGAAAGTTATTGCGGAAGGCAAACAGGTGCTGTATTTGATTCCGGAGATTGCGCTTACCACACAACTAATCGTCAGGCTTCAGAAATATTTCGGAGATAAAGTCGGAGTGTATCATTCACGCTACAGCGGCAACGAGAGAGTGGAGGTTTGGAATCATGTGCTGAATTTTTCGCCTGAAGAAAATTTAGTCCGCTCCCAGGTAGTTCTTGGCGCACGTTCGGCATTGTTTCTTCCGTTCAGGAATCTCGGACTGGTCATTGTAGACGAAGAGCATGATCAGAGTTTCAAGCAGGCTGATCCGGCGCCACGTTACAACGGTAGAGATACGGCGATTGTATTGGCGGGAATTCATAATGCCAAAACGATTCTGGGTTCTGCTACGCCTTCGATGGAGAGTTTTTACAATGCGGAGAATAACCGGTACGGACTGGTTCCGCTCGATGAGCGTCATGGCGGAGTTCAGATGCCTGAGATATTGATCGCGAATGTTGCCGAGGCAAAGCGAAAGAAAATCATGAAGTCGCATTTCACTCCGGAACTGATTACGGCCATACAGGAGGCGTTGAACGCGAAGGAACAGGTCATTCTTTTCCAGAACCGGAGAGGTTTCTCGAATTACATCGAATGCAGGAATTGCAATTCGATTCCGCATTGCAAAAATTGTTCGGTCACTCTTACGTATCATAAGTTTTCGAATTCATTAAAATGCCATTACTGCGGATACTTCGAAAACGTTCCGGCCAATTGTCCCGTCTGCGGCGACTTTCATTTAGAGGTGAAAGGCTTCGGAACTGAGAAAGTAGAAGAGGAGATAGCCGTATTTTTTCCGGATGCACGAACGGCACGAATGGATCTGGATTCGACACGAACGAAGTCTTCGTTCCAGAGAATTATTTCCGATTTCGAGGAACGGAGAATTGACATACTGGTAGGAACGCAGATGGTAACGAAGGGACTGGACTTTGATAATGTAAGTACGGTAGGAATCATCAATGCCGATCAGTTGCTGAACTTTCCTGATTTCCGCGCATTCGAAAAAAGCTATCAGCTGATGGCTCAGGTAAGCGGACGATCGGGCCGGAAGAAGAAGAGGGGAAAGGTTATCATACAAACACAGCAGCCCGATCACTGGGTAATTCGCGAAGTCGTGCATCACAACTATGCGAATTTTTATCACCGTGATCTGCAGGAGCGAAGCAGGTTCGGTTATCCTCCGTATTCGCGGCTGATAGAACTTACTTTCAAGCATAAGGAAAGTGATTTCGTTCAGGATGCTTCGCAATTTTTTGCGGAGATGTTGCAAAAGCAATTAGGCAACCGGGTGCTCGGTCCGCATATTCCGCTCATCTCAAAAATCCGCAACCTGTATTATCGGACCATCATCATCAAGATAGAGAAACCTCTTTCTCCGGGCGAGGTAAAGAAGTATGTGCTTGATTGTATAAAGAACTTTTATGCCGACAGAATGATGCATTCTGTCAACATGGTTGTGGATGTTGATCCGATGTGATACACTTTTCTCATTTTGCGAAATATTATGTTAAGTATTTTAATTGGATGGAAATACTTTTTTGCTATAACATAAACACGTATTTACACTCGTTTAACCTGCATTGGCCAAATGGCTGATTTTGCAATTATCGCTTTTCATAACCTTGTTACACCGCAGAAGAGGGGAAAACTTCAGTGAAGGCGGTTAACTATTTAAACAACTTTCACATGTATGAACAACGGAATTCGCATTAGGATTAAGAATCAAAATTTACGTCTGCTGCCACAAAAGGTAATGTATTGGGAAGATGAAAAGTTACTTGTGGTGAGTGATTTTCATTTGGGAAAGCTTACTTCATCGCGCAGGGAGGGTGTTCAGGTTCCGGCAAATGGAATCGAAAAAAATTTCAATGCGCTAAGTCATTTAATCAGTGAGTTTAATGTTGAGCGTATTGTCTTTACCGGTGAATTGTTTTACGGCAGGGAAAATGTTGAATGGAAAATTTTTAGTGAGTGGAGGGGAGCGTATTCATCAATTGAAATGGATATGGTTATGGAAAAGAATGACCCTCAACTAAAAAGTATTTTCAGGAGCATGTCAATTGCAGTGAATGACAAAGAACTTTTGATACCGCCTTTTACTTTCTGTCATAATCCTCCGCAGGAAATTTCATTTGAAAAATATTTTATCTGCGGTAATACTCATCCGGTATTCAGTGTGTCCGGACTGGCAAGTGACAATGTAAAGCTGCCTTGTTTTTATTTTAGCAGGATGCATGCAATTCTTCCCGGCTTTGGTTATTCGAATGGTAGCAGTCATGAAATTAAACGCAGGACGGGAGACCAGGTTTATTTGGTGATGGATAATTCGGTAGTGGAGGTGAGCTGAATTTTTTTTTACAACAAAGTCACTGGGGCACAAATGATCACAAAGAAGAATGGTTCTCTGTTAAACTCCGTTTCTTCGTTTGACAGTGTTCCTTCAATCCGGATTTTACTCGGACTTCTTGAGCTTTGACTTAAAGACCTTCTTGAATTTCTCAACCTTCGGTGCTACTACAAACTGGCAGTATGGTTCATTACCATTCTGATTGAAGTAATTCTGATGATAATTTTCAGCAACATAGAATTCCTTCAAAGGAGAAATTTCAGTTACAACAGGATCTTTGTAAGCTCCTGATTTATCAAGCTCCGATTTAATCTGTTCGGCGATTTTCTTTTGTTCATCATTTGCATAAAAAATAACTGAACGGTATTGGGTGCCGATATCATTTCCCTGTCGATTGAGTTGCGTTGGATCATGCGAAGCGAAGAAGGCCTGGAGAATGTCTGCATAATTTAGTTTAGTCGTATCATAAACAACCTTGATGACTTCCGCATGGCCGGTATTTCCGGTACATACTTCCTTATAAGAAGGATTTTTTACGGTTCCGCCCGAATAACCCGAAGCAACCGAGACAACTCCGTCGAGTAATAAATATTGTGCTTCTGTACACCAAAAGCAACCGCCGCCAACGACGGCTGAATCTAAAGTTTTTGAATTTGTATCGGTCATTGTTTTTGCAGGTTTATTTTTAGTTTCCTGAGCACAGGATTGTATCGTAAATATAATTAAGAGCAGTATCAGATTTCCGGGACGCATTTTTTCAGTTAACAGGTTGTGATTTAATTATTAATTCTCCATTTAATCTTCTTAACGTAGTTTCTGATATTTTAGTGTTATACCTGGCATCTGCCACACGAACCATTGCATTTTCAAAAGTTCGCTGAGCCTCCTGTAATTCCACGACGGTACTTAGTCCGATCCTGTATCTTTCATGGGCCACTTTTAAGACTTCTACCGCATAACCGATATTTTCCTCTTCCATTCGCAAAAGTTCCATATTGTTGTTAAAGTCTCTCCATCCATTCATCAATTCTTCGTTTATGCTTTGAGTAAATGATTCAAGATTGAGTCCCGCTATGGATGCATCCAGCTTTGCATTTTTTATCTGGCGACTGATATTAAATCCGCTGAACAAGGGCACCGTCACATTCGCTCCATAGTAAAAACCGTTCGTCTCATTTAACAACATGAAACCGGCTTCGTTCGAATTACGGGTGTAACCATATCTCGCATTCGCAGTGAGAACCGGATAACGCAGTCCTTTCGATTCTTTAAGTTTTAATTCTGCGATCCGTAAATCCTTCGAATAATATTTCAAGGTATTATTCTGAACGGCGACTGATTTTTTTAATTCCGAGAATTCGGGTTTGTAGCTGATGATAACCGTATCCGGAATGATAAATTTTTCTTCAAGATTTCTTCCCAGTATTCTGTTGAGACTGATTCTCGCTGCCACATCGCTGGATTCGAGCTGAATGAGTATTGATTGCTGACGATTATATTCGGTTTTAGCCTGAAGCCAGTCGAGCCTTGATCCTGATCCGTTGTTGAATTTCCGTTCGGCTATTATTACTCTTTCTTCAGACAACTTCATTTCTTCACGAAGTGCTTTTAGTAATTGATTTTGCCTGATAATAGTGTAATAAGCTGAAATGAGATCGATAATTGAATTTTCAATTCGAATCATCAGCCTGTCCAGTGACTGGTCGAATTGCTCCGACAATCTGTCTTTCTTGTAAAACATCTGAAGGCCATTGAACAATATCCATGTTGCTTCAGCATTGATATTTGTGGTAGTAGCTTCCGCGGATCCTCTGTCAACCGAGGTACCGTTGCTATAGTCTTGTTTTATGGTTGTATTCGAACGCAGATAATTTCCATTCGCATTTAAATCGGGCAGCATTCCTGCATTTCCTGTAGTATTGTTGTTATTCTCTTGTTCACTGTATGCCGCTTCTATTCGTACATCATAATTGTTTTTCAATAATATCCCTACCGCACTGTCTAGAGTTAGCAAACTTTCCTGTGCTGAACCAAGCGATGTGAAAAACAAAAACAATATGAAGATGAAATATTTCATTTGGTTCCTGTACTACTGATTTTCATTGGTTGATATTTCTGTCGTCTTTTTCCTGGAAATGTAAGTATAGACGGCTGGTATGACATACAGAGTAAGAATGAGTGAAAACAATAATCCGCCCGCGACCACAATTCCCATCGGCATACGGCTTTGTGAGCCGTTTCCAAGTCCGATCGCAATCGGTAATGCTCCTAAAATTGTGGCAATACTTGTCATCAATATCGGCCTTAGTCGCATTGTGGAAGCTTCAATCACTGCATCTAATGTCTTTAGTCCACGTTCCTTTTGCTGATTTGCAAATTCAACAATTAGAATACCGTTTTTCGTAACAAGTCCGATAAGCATAATGATTCCGATCTGACTGAAGATGTTCAGCGTCTGATTAAACATCCACAATGCGATTAAGGCGCCGGCCAATGCAAGGGGAACGGTTAACATGATGATGAAAGGATCAATAAAGCTTTCGAACTGTGCGGCAAGAATAAGGTAGATGAGTATTAATGCGAGTACAAATGCGAACCAGATGTTCGAACCGCTTTCGGCATAGTCACGTGAAGCTCCGGTTAATGCAGTAGAGAAGGAGTCGTCTAAAACTTTCGCCGCAATTTCATTCATGGCATCGATACCGTCACCGATTGTTTTACCGGGCGCAAGTCCGGCTGATATGGTGGCAGATTTATATCTGTTGAAGTGATATAACTGTGGCGGACTGCTTTGTTCTTTAACTGTTACGACATTGTCGAGTTGTATTTGTTCGTTGCGGTTGTTTCTTACATAAAGTGAACGCAGGTCAACCGGTTCGTTACGTTGCGATCTTTCAACCTGGCCGATAACCTGGTATTGCTTTCCGTTCATTGTAAAATAGGAAAGTCTTCTTCCGCTGTAACTTAATTGCAGGGTTTGCGCGATATCATTTACGGAAACACCAAGTGCTGCAGCCTTTTCGCGGTCGATGGTAATATTTAATTCGGGTTTGTTGAATTTTAAATTGACATCAACCTGCTGATTGAAAATGGGATTTTTCAAAGCAGCTTCCATAAACTTTGGTAAAACTACTTTCAGTTTTTCGAAGTTGGGAGCCTGAATAACGTATTGTACGGGCAAACTTGTTCTACCTGCAATTCCGACGCTGATAGTTTGCTCCTGTAAAGCGAATACACGTCCCTCGGGAAAGAATCGCAGGTTCTTTGTAATGTATTCGGCAATCTTTGCCTGCGATCTTTTTCGCTGATCAGGTTCAACTAAAGCCAGCCGAACGAATCCGGTATTGACAGCGCCGGAACCTGTAAATCCGGGAGCCGTTACACCCAATGCAATTCTTTTTTCAGGAATGGAATCATTTACAAATTGCACGAGGCGGTCCATGTAATTATCCATGTATTCATATGCCGTTCCTTCCGGAGCCAGTACCTGCAGCCTGATGAGACTTCTGTCTTCAAGAGGAGCGAGTTCTGATTGAAGCAACGACCCGACTCCGAAGATCAATGCAACACATATTCCGAGTATTCCCCATGACCATCCTCTGCTGTTTAAGAAGTTTGTGAGAGATCTTCTGTAACCTTCAGTCATGTTTACGAAAAACGGTTCAGTGCGTTCGTAGAATCGAGAATGCTTATGATTTTTTCTTGCAAGCTTTACGTTCAGAACAGGAGTCAGAGTTAACGATACAAATGCCGAAATCAATATGGCGCCCGACATAACGATTCCGAATTCACGGAAAAGTCTGCCGACGAATCCCTGCAGAAATATGATAGGTAAAAAGACAACGGCAAGAGTAATGGAGGTGGAGATGACGGCAAAGAAAATTTCGTTAGATCCTTCTTCCGCAGCCTGTCTTGGATTCATCCCCGCTTCAATCTTTTTGTAAATATTTTCGGTCACAACTATCCCATCATCAACAACAAGTCCGGTCGCAAGCACGATAGACAACAGTGTAAGAATATTTATACTGAATCCGCTCACATACATGATAAAGAATGCGCCGATCAATGAGACCGGTATATCTATGAGCGGGCGAATGGCAATGAGCCAGTCGCGGAAGAATAAATAGATGATGATGACAACAAGCAGGAAGGCGATGAGAAGCGTTTCCTCCACTTCGCCGATTGACTGGCGAATGAATCTCGTATTATCGAGAGCAATGTCAAGTTTGAAATCTTTTGGTAATTCTTTTTTCAGCTGATCGAATCGCTTATAAAACTCATCCGCTATTTCAATGTAGTTTGAACCCGGTTGAGGAACAATACCAAGTCCGATCATGGGAACGCCGGATTGCTTTAATATGGTCTCTTCGTTTTCAGGTCCGAGCCTCGCATTTCCGATATCTTTCAGCTTAACAGTATTGCCCTGTATTGATGTTATGATAAGATTATTAAAATCATCTTCGGTCGTTAAACGTCCCATGGTATTCACCGTGAGTTCTGTCGACGTTCCCGCTATTTTTCCTCCCGGCAATTCGATGTTTTCGCGATTCAACGCGGCCTGTACGTCGAGCGGAGTCAGGTTGTATGAAGAAAGTCTTGCAGGATCGAGCCATATGCGCATGGCATATTTTTTTTCACCCCAGATTTGTATGGTACTTACTCCCGGAATCGTCTGCAACCTTTCGAGAATCACATTAGAAGCGTAGTCGCTTACCTGAAGCTGATTCCGGCTGTCGCTTTCGATGGTCATTGAGAGGATGGCATCGCTGTTTGCATCCGATTTGGTTACCACGGGTGGCGCATCAATGTCCTGTGGCAATTGCCGCAGTGCCTGGGATACCTTATCACGTACATCGTTTGCAGCGGCTTCAAGATCGGCTTCGAGATTGAATTCGACTGTAATGTTACTGCTTCCGAGATTGGACTGAGAAGATATGTATCGTATTCCTGCAATTCCGTTTATGGCTTTTTCAAGCGGTTCAGTAATCTGAGACTCGATTACTTCGGCGCTGGCACCGGCATAAGCGGTTCTTACGTTAATAATAGGCGGGTCGATGGAAGGATATTCGCGGACACCAAGAAAGGAGTATCCGATTGCTCCGAAGAGCAAAATGATGATAGACATCACCATCGCCAATACCGGTCGCCTGAGGCTTATGCTTGATAGAGACACTTATCGGTTGATTACGGTTGAGTTGATTTTTACTTTCAGCAGAGAGCCGGGACGAACCTGCATGATGCCGGTAGTCAATACGGTATCGCCTTCGGTTAATCCGGAAATTATCTGTACGGCCGAATCATTTCTCATTCCGGTTTCGACGGATACTTTCTGCGCGCTGTCATTTCTGACGACGAAAACTTTTTCGCCTCTTAATTCAGGCATAAGTGACTGTGTCGGAATCAGAATCGCATCGCTGATTCTGTTGAGCGGTATTTCAATATGCGCAAAAGCGCCGGGATAGAGTTTACCGTCTTTGTTCGGACAAACAGCTCTGACTAAAACGCTGCGAGTTTGTAAATCGATTTTTGGTTCGAATGCGTAAATTTTTCCTTCGAAATATCCTTTGGCAGACTCAGTTGAGAAACGAATCATGGTGGTATCACCGATCATCGAACGATATTTTTCTGGTAGTGCGAAATCGAGTTTGAGCGGATTGACAGATTGTATGGTAGCAATGCGGGTGTTGGCCGGAATGAAAGCTCCGTTGCTGACGGTTTTTAATCCGATAATACCGTCGAAAGGTGCACGAATGCGTGTCTTGCTGAGTTGTGATTCGACGAGATCAATATCTGCCTGAATCGAAGCTAATTCATTTTGTGATAAATCGAGTTCCTGCTGACTGATTCCGTTTACCTCTTTAAGGTCGAGCTGGCGTTCAACGGT
The DNA here is from genome assembly GCA_964486655.1 of uncultured Flavobacteriales bacterium. Taxonomy (GTDB): domain Bacteria; phylum Bacteroidota; class Bacteroidia; order AKYH767-A; family 2013-40CM-41-45; genus JADKIH01. Next base: position 2,748 of record CAZAON010000260.1, on the reverse strand, counting down.
TTTTTGAGCAATGGCTTTTTGCGATTGTAATTTTCGCAATTGCGCATTGAGGTCTTCATCGTAAATAGTGAGAAGTAATTCACCTTTTGAAACTTTGGCGCCTTCCCGGAAAAGGATGGAAGTGATACGGCCTGCAATTTCGTTTCTGATTTCAACCTCATCGTTTGCTATTAAAGTACCGGAGGAAAATATTTTTTCTTCCAGTGGATTATATTTAACAATGACTCCGTTGACCTGAATAGCGGTTGGTTTTTTTTGACCTCCTGCCTGATTATCTGTACTGCCTTTGTTGAATTTGTTGAAATAAATTATAGTACCGATTATAATTATTCCGACAATTAAAATAATGTTGGTTGTCCTCAAAAGAATTTGGATTTAATGCGGCAAAGATAAGGCTAAAGTACATACGAACGCTTTTTAGTGAAGATTGAAGAATGAATATTGAAATGAGCTGTCAGGCCTCAGAATGCTAAGGAATCTTTAAATTTTCAAATCAGGGCTTTAAATCCTAAATCTTCAATCTTCAATTTTCAATAACTTAGTCTTTCCATTCGGCAATAAACAGATTCGTATCATGTCCGCCGCCATTATTACGGTTACTGGAGAATACGATTCTCTTGCCATCACGCGAGAAAACGGGAAATGCATCGAACACGGGATCGAAAGAAATTTGTTCGAGATTTTTTCCATCGAGGTCACACATGAATAAATTAAAGTGATAACCTTTTTGTTTGTGGTTGCTTGAGAAAATAACCCTCTTGCCATCAGGTGAAAAATAAGGAGCCCAGTTAGCACCGCCGAGATTTGTAACTTGTTTTAAATCGGAGCCATCGACATTGCAAACGAACAATTCCATGTTGGTGGGCATAACCTGTCCCTGGGAAAGCAGGTCTTTGTAAGTTTTTATATCTTCCTCGGTTTTCGGACGAGAGGCTCTGAATATTAATTTTTTTCCGTCGGGCGAAAAGAAGGCGCCCCCGTCATATCCCAATTCGTTAGTTACCTGGCGTACATCGCTGCCGTCAACATTCATGGTGTACAACTCGAGATCGCCGCTGCGAAGAGAGGTGAAAACAATTTTATCGCCTTTCGGACTTAATGTTGCTTCGGCATCGTATCCGGGGGTATCGGTTAGTTTTCGTCGAATGTTTCCTTTTAAATCGGCAACATAAATGTCGAACGATTCATAGATGGCCCAAACATATTTGTGATCGGGGCGGGGAGCAGGTTTGGGCGGACAGTCGGTTGAAGCTTCATGTGTTGAAGCATAGAGTATAAGTGAATCACCGGGTAAAAAATAAGAACAGGTTGTACGTCCTTTACCGGTGCTAACCAATGATGCATTAAAATTTTTGATGTCTGAAAAAAAGATCTGGTCGCACGAAGCATTCCACGCAGGGTTCGTTACCTGAAAGACAATCTTTTTATCATCGAAGCTGAAGTAGGCTTCTGCATTATCACCTCCATTAGTAAGCTGCCTGACCGATTTGAAATGTTTTTCTTCGGGAAATTTTATTGTCGGATTATTTTGTGCCGGTTGAGAAAAAGAAATTGTTCCCGATAACATCAATACTGCGACAATGCATAGTTTTCTCATGAAGTGTGATTTTTGCTAAAATATTGCCATGGCTGATTTTAATTGTCATTACAAATACATATTTTGGGATTAAACTTTCCTGTAAAATCGAATATGTATTTCATCATAAAATTTTGAAAATAAAATTTCTGATTTTTTTTAGAAGGCAAAATGAAATTTTCAATCAAGTCGTCTGCACTGTCGTTAACCCGAAACCCGAAACCCGTAACCCGTAACCCGTAACCCGTAACCCTTAACCCGAAACCCAAAACCCGTCAACCGCTTCAGCGCAGCCTGAAGGTCGACCAATCGACCCCAACTCTGTATGTCTGATACAACCTGCCATCTTTATTCGAACCTCCATAATGATTCGTAGCCGAATGAAAGATGCCGGAAGGATAAGCAACCATGCGGTTGAATCTGTAACCAATTCTGTCAATCTCTATCCATTTGCTTCTAATTTTACTGTCTCGTTCGAGCTGATCCTGAACTGAAAACGGATTTCGTTTTAGTTTTCTTGCAGAATCTCTTGTTACCGGATCGATGAGTTTCGTTGCTTTATGCATCCAGAGTGATGTACCGCAATCAAATGGTAATCCGGGAGTGAGATAAATTACAATGGTGATATCGTTGTAGGGTTCATCGGAATGAACTCCCGGAATTTCTTTCCTTTTTCCTTTCGAAAATCCCTGGTAGAAAATCCCGTTTTCATCATAAGGGTCAGTGTCCCATCTTTTGATTTTAATTCCCAGAAATTTTTCAAGCTTGGATTTTATTCCGGGCGGGTGATAAACATCGCGGCTGCGAAAACCCGTAGAATCTTCAGGCTCATAATAATCTGCCGCCAATGCGGCCTGATAAACCACTTTCGGATTATCGTAAAAATTATCTTTTACCAGTACAAATCTTTTATAATGTAGTCTTTCCATATAAATCCAATTTTAGCAAAAGTTTTTAACTTGCGCAAAATCTTGAAAACGTGGAAAAGCTTTTATCAGGTAAAACAGTACTTGTAACCGGAGCTTCCAAGGGAATTGGAAGAGGGATTGCAATGAAAATGGCTGAGCAGGGTGCGGATGTTGCATTCACATACCTTTCATCGGTTGAAAAAGGCCAGGCTCTGGAAGATGAGTTGAAGGCAAAAGGAATTAAAGCGAAAGGCTATCGTTCTG
>CAZAON010000259.1:0-2777 GCA_964486655.1 uncultured Flavobacteriales bacterium | reverse complement strand
CAATGGTACAAAGACGGTGGTTATTCAAAAGAGTATAACATTACCCTTGATGCATTTAATAAACAGCAAACGTTGCCGCAGATTTTTGATGCGGGAGACAAACAAAATCAGCTGCGTGCCGCCCGCATTGCAAAGGAATTTAATACGCAGTACATTCTTAAGGGTAGCGGAGATGAATATGAAAGACTTTCAGATATCAAAGCAACTGCCAGTCCGCTTATCGTTCCGGTAAATTTTCCCGAGCCCTTTGATATCACCGATCCATACGATGCGATAAACATTTCATTGAGTCAGATGAAAAAATGGGAGCTGGCCCCTTTGAATCCGAAAATGCTGGACTCAGCAGGAGTTGAATTCGCATTAACGCCCGCCGGATTGAAGAACAAAAGTGATTTCATGAAAAATATTCGTAAATCAATTGACCTGGGATTGAATCCGGTTACGGCGCTTAAGGCACTTACATATACGCCGGCAAAACTATTGAATGCAACAGATGATTTAGGAGTATTGAAGAAAGGTGCAATCGCAAATTTTATCATCACATCGAAAAATATTTTTGACAAGGACAATGCGATACTTGAAAATTGGGTGAAGGGGATTCCATATCGAAATTCTGATCCGCAAAGCAGCGACTTACGTGGTCATTATTCGCTGAGAGTTGGAAATCCAAATGCATTGCATCTCAAGATAGGAGGGGAGGTATTGTCGCCGGAAGCATTTATTTACGAAGATACATCTGCAACAAAAATATCGGTCAGCAGGCAAGGCTCATCAATTGTATTTCAGTATCAGTTAAAAAAACTTGAGCCAAAAGGAACTTATCGATTGACAGGAACGATCAATGATTCATTGCGCAAGATTGAAGGAAGTGCAATGCTGCCATCAGGAGAATGGGCGAGATGGACGGCGACATTTGATTCTGTTTTTATTGTTCCGCCCGTTAAGAGTGATTCAGTCAGGAATGAAGTTAGAGGAACCGTTACTTATCCGAACATGGCTTACGGATGGAAGGAAATTCCTTCGGCAAAATCTTTTGTCATTCGTAATGCAACTGTATGGACAAATGAGAAAGATGGCATTTTACAGAATGCAGATGTTTATGTAACGAATGGAAAGATTTCAAAAATTGGAAAGAAATTAAGTGTTCCCGATGGAACAGAGAGCATAGATGGCACGGGAAAGCATCTGACATGCGGAATTATTGATGAACATTCTCACATCGCTGTATCGGGAGATGTAAACGAGGCTACGCAATCATCATCTGCTGAAGTTCGCATCGGTGATGTAATTGATGCCGACGATATTCAGATATACAGGCAGCTTGCAGGCGGTGTTACTACTTCGCATATTTTACATGGAAGCGCGAATGCCATTGGGGGACAAACGGCACTTATTAAACTTCGTTGGGGACAATCACCTGAGAAATTGAAATTCGAAAATGCACCCGGATTTATCAAGTTTGCCCTCGGAGAAAATGTGAAGCAGAGTCATTGGGGTGATAAGCAGGTCGTTCGTTTTCCTCAGACAAGAATGGGTGTTGAACAGGTGTACAATGATTATTTTACCAGAGCCCGTGAATATTCGAAAAAGCAAAAAGAATTTGCCGCTTTAGGTTCGGATAAGAGCAGCGGCGTTGTTCCGGTAAGAAGACAGCTTGAATTGGATGCGCTCAACGAAATTCTGGAAGGCAAACGATTTATTACCTGTCATAGTTATGTGCAAAGTGAAATCAATATGCTGATGCATGTAGCGGATAGTTTCGGATTTAAAGTAAATACTTTCACACATATTCTCGAAGGATATAAAGTTGCCGATAAAATGAAAGCACACGGAGTAAGTGGTGTGTCGTCTTTTTCTGACTGGTGGGCATATAAGTTCGAAGTTTACGAAGCTATTCCGTACAACGGCGCGATTATGCATAACATGGGATTGAATGTTTCATATAATTCGGATGACCCGGAAATGGCGCGTCGACTGAATCAGGAAGCTGCAAAAGCAGTTAAGTATGGCGGAGTGAAGGAAGAGGAGGCATGGAAATTCGTTACACTGAATCCGGCTAAAATGCTTCATATCGATAATCGTGTTGGAAGTATCCGCGAAGGAAAAGATGCCGATCTTGTTTTATGGACTGATAATCCGCTATCCATTTTCGCTAAACCATTACAGACCTATGTTGACGGAATAAAATATTTTGATGTGCAAACAGATTCTGTTTTACAAAAGGAAATTACCGCGGAAAAAGCAAGACTGATGCAGAAGATGGCTGATGCAAAAAGTAAAGGTGAAGGTTCACGCAAGCCGGGTGTAAGCGGACAACGAATTAATCATTGCGACGGCAGTGAAGAAATTTATTTCAAATGATATTAACGATGAAGAAGAGATATAACTATATAAACGTTTCAGGTGCATTATTACTGTTACTTTTATCGATCACAACATTAGCGCAAAACCCGGTACCGGCTCCTGCCGAAAAAGAAGCAATTCTCATTTTGAATGGGAAAGCGCATCTGGGTAATGGTAATGTTATCGAAAATTCTGCAATAGGTTTTAAAGACGGAAAACTGATTCTGGTTGCTGATGCGACAAAGATCAGATTGGATAAGTCGGCATATCCGGTAATCATTGACGCCACCGGCAAGAATGTTTACCCGGGTTTCATAGAATGCAATTCAACGATAGGAATAACGGAAATTGATCTTGTGCGTTCGACCCGTGATTATGGCGAGGTGGGAGAGCTCAATCCGAATGTGAGAAGCGTTATTGCATACAACACCGAT
>CAZAON010000258.1:0-9137 GCA_964486655.1 uncultured Flavobacteriales bacterium | reverse complement strand
GAATTGTAGTTAACAATGTCGCAGTATCAGTACATGTATAATCTTTGTAACCGTCAACAGCATCATTTGAAACTTTATTGATGTAGAATGTTGATCCGCCGACATCTGTTATCTGCAGCAATGTTACACCGATACCACAGCAATAGCTTAATGTAGCAGGATAACAGCTGGTAGCGCGAGGGCCGGTAATTATTGCATTAACATTCGTAACAACGGTATCGCATCCGCGGGAATTACAAGCAATTACAGTGGCAACAAAATTTCCATTGTATGGATATGAATGTGTAGGGTTCTGGAGGTTTGAAGTGCCGCCGTCACCGAAGTCCCAGCTGTATGAGGTAGGAGTATTGATTGTTGTTGTGGTGAATGTTGAGAAACCAGTGCAAGTATTACTTGAAACTGCGACAGAAACACAAGGGTTTGAATCTACATTCATAGTAATATTTACAATCTTGTTTGGTGTTTGCGGGTCGTTAGAAGAGATTGTAAGATTAGTTGTCTGTGGTCCGGAAGCAAATGTCTGGCTATTAAAATTAAGTGTAATTGTATTGGAAGCACCCTGAACAATTGATCCTGAAGTTGGATTTGCGGTTACCCAGGACGGTAAACTACCAAGTGTGTAGTTAAGATCTCCGGCACCGGTAACTCCTGTATTTGAAATATCGACAGTTGCTGTAGCGGTTTCACCACAAGCTCTGATATTTACAGAGACAGAATTTGATGATGGAGTTATGATCGGAGCCGGCACAGATATAGCCGACAGACATACCCACATATTGGTATCGCTATTATTTATGTATAAGGTATCATTTACCGGACCGACGTTCGCATCGGCATAAGTAATTATTAGGTCGGCGAAGGCTCCCGGAAGAATATAAGGAAGACTTGCGTTGAATGTAAACGGACTGTTTGTTAAGTAAGTTGTGAGACTGTTGATGAATAATGTGTCGCAACCAACATTTGAAAGACGTAATGTATCACGAACAACAACGTGCTGAATTACCTGTCCGAAATTGAAACAGTTGTCAGAAAGACTGATGATTGGGTCTCCTGTAATTGTAAGAGTACAAGGAACAGCAACCTGAGGATTATTCGGATCATTACTGTTAACACTTACGTTGGCATAATATGTTCCTGCAGGTAAGCTACTTGCTACAAAAGTAATAGAACACGGTATTGATGAACCTGCATTTACTGTATCTGAAGCAGGAGTAATATGAATCCATGTCGGCAATGCATTTTCGCCACCCCACTCAATTGCATTTGCAATAATTTGTGAAGAACTTGGATTTGTATTGAAGAAGTCGAATGCGACAAAAATCGCTTTACCTGAACCATAATAACGGTAAGCAACTATGTTTTCATTTTGATAACTGACAATCGGAACAATATCGGAATTGGTGAGGTCCATTGAAAAAGTAGAGCTTGGAGCTGTAAAGCTTGTAGATGCTAGTCCGGCTGCAAGCGGGTGTAACGGATCATTGACAGTAACTTGAAAGCCCGATGCATCCTGAATGAAAGAGCCGGTAAATATTCCCGTTACGAATAAGTTATTTGCAAGAGAAGATGCTGATCCGCAGAATACAACAGAACCGCCGTTATTCAGGAATGATTGTATAACTGGAGCAAGACTTGGCCAAATTGTATTTGAAGCATTCGTGTATTGCTCCGGAATCAGAAGTACATTTTTACCAACTAACAATCCGCTTAATGTACCCGGAACAGTTGTGCCCGTAATGGTCAGGTTATAGTTTGTAAAATACTGATTGATGGCCGCAATGGTATTCGGGAATTCGACGAATTGATTGGTACCATAAGTCATCGCGAGAACTTCAATTTGTCCGACGAGAGAGCCATCGGTTGAATAGAACAACTGTCCGCCGCCGGTATTTCCTATTGTTAATGTATTAACTGCAGAATCACCGCATGCTACCGTTTCAGTAAAACCGATAGCAGGATTCACGGTAATATTTGGAGCGGCCTGAACAGTGATTGACATCGTTATAGTATCAGTCTCACTACACTGATATGGAATAAAAGTAACTGTATATGTTCCCGGATTTGAGTATGCGTGAGTCGGATTTTCGCTGTGAGCTGTATCTCCATCACCAAACTGCCAGTACCATCCGGTTGTACCGCCGGTACTTGTATTTGTAAACTGAACAGGAACGTTTAACGGCGGAGTGTTATCGTTAACAATGAAGTTAGCGTTTGGAGCAACACTTGGAGCGATTACAGAAGTCCATGTACATGCAAATCCGCTATCAACAATAATGAAATCGGAATGCCATACAATTAACATGTAACCTGAAGTACATGTAATAGGTCCGGGAAGAACATTTCCTGATGTATTTAACAATTCAGGCGCTGCTGTAGTTGTTCCATCGTAAACATGGAAGAAGTCATAATTTTGCTCTGTAGCAAATTGTTGAAAAGTCAGCGTAATTGAAGTTGCACAACCCGGTGCAACTAACAGAGAGCAGTCTTCATCGACTAAATATTCGCCGTTTAATCCGCCTGAATCATACAAGGTTCCTGTAGAGTCAGTAACTGTTTGTGGAGCTGAGCACATGTTGTAAGTACCCTGTGCTGCGGCATTTAGAGCAGACGTGACAGTTAATACAAATGCAAATAAGACTTGAAGTAATAATTTTTTCATCGAGGTGAGGGATTAGTATTCCATTCCAAATGTAGAATAATTTTTTCATAAAAAACACCCCACACCCTATGAATTTATGTCTATACACCCATGTTGGAGCGGAACAGCTTAACTGAGATGGCCAACAGGACTATACCGAAAACCTTTCGCAATATGCTTATTCCGGCTACGCCAAGGAAACGTTCTACACGGTAAAGGTTCCTTAATACGAGGTAAACGACTATCAGATTAAGAAAAATCCCGATAATTATGGTAATTGTATCGTATGCAGCCCTTAAGGACAGCAATGTTGTCATGGTTCCGGTACCGGCAATCAGGGGAAAAGCTACGGGAACAATTGATGCTGTTTCGGGAATATCGTCCTTATAGAGTTTGATTCCCAGGATCATTTCCATTGCCAGGAAAAAAATAACAATTGATCCGGCTATGGCGAAAGATCTGATGTCAACTCCTAAAAACTTGAGAATGGTCTCCCCCAAAAAGAGGAAACCTATCATAATTAAGAGTGAAACCAGAGTAGCCTGCTCTGCCTTAATCACGCCCACCTTTGTCTTAATCTGTAACAATGCGGGGAGTGAACCTACTACGTCAATAACTGCAAAAAGGATGGTGGAAACTGTGAGTATATCGTGCCAGTTCATAGTCATGAGTCGTTAGTCTTGAGTCTTGAGTACTCATTGCTAAGTACTGAATCAATTTAGAATTGACCTAAAAATAGAAATAATAAAGAAATAGCAAAACCTCTAAATATTTCTAGCTTCCTTTCCCTTGAGACATCGGTTCTAAAGACACAAGACCAACGACTCAGGACTTATCAACCATTCAAAGCCTCTGCACCTGCCACAATTTCAAGAATTTCTCCTGTAATTGCGGCCTGACGGGCCTTATTGTACGATAATTTAAGGTCTCTTAACAAATCACCGGCATTATCCGTTGCTTTACTCATGGCAGTCATTCGCGCTCCGTGCTCAGACGCATGTGAGTCGAGAATCGCTTTATAAAGCTGAACCTTGATCGCTTTTGGGATAAGCTGCTGTACTAATTCCTCTTTTTGAGGTTCGAAAATGTAATCGTTAACGACTTTGGATTTTTGACTCTCAGCCGGCATAAGGGGTAATAATTGTTCGATCTGAACATTTTGAACGGCTGCATTTTTAAACTGATTATAAACAATTTCAACGCGGTCATAATCTCCGGCGGCGAATTGAGTCATAATACTTTCGGCAATTTTTGAAACGTTATCGAAAGTTAACTGAGAATAAATATCATTATGCTGACCCGCGAAGTTACTTTTCATCTTGCCGAAAAAATCACTTGCCTTTTTTCCAATTGCAAGCACTTTTAAATTGCCGCTCTTTGTTTGCGCGGCATATTTCTCGCGCATCAAACGGCTGACAGTACGACTGATGTTTGCGTTAAATGCCCCGCACAATCCGCGGTTTGAATTGATAGCAACTATCAGAATTTTATTTGCGGGGCGAACCGCAGCAAACTGACCGCCGGCACTGTTATCAAGTGATCCGGAAATATTATCCATAATTTCCCTCAACTTAGAAGCATAGGGACGCATGGTTGTAATAGCATCCTGTGCTCTCTTAAGTTTTGCCGCGCTCACCATTTTCATCGCCTTGGTGATCTGCTGCGTTGATATGACCGATGAGATTCGGTTACGGACTTCTTTTAAGTTTGCCATTTTTATTTAGGACAAAGGAATGAGGACAAAGGACAAAGGACAGGTATTAACCTTTGTCCTTTGTCCTTTATCCTAAAGCCTTATTTGTATTTCGGTGTTAGTTCAGACGCCACTTTCTCAAGTACAGATGTTACTGATTCATCAATTAAACCTTTCTTAAGAGCATCGAGAGTCGGACGATTTTGAGCTTCGAGTAATGAAAGATATTCTGTTTCGAATTCTTTCACTCTGTTGATAGGTACATCACGAAGTAATCCTTTCGTTCCGCAATAGATGATTGCAATTTGCTTTTCAACTGTGAGCGGAGAGTACTGAAGCTGTTTCAGGATTTCAACGTTACGCGCACCTTTATCAAGCGTAGCCTTTGTTGAAGCATCGAGATCAGAACCGAACTTGGAGAACGCTTCAAGCTCGCGATACTGAGCCTGGTCAAGCTTTAACGTACCGGCAATTTTCTTCATTGACTTAATCTGCGCGTTTCCACCTACACGAGATACGGAAATACCTACGTTGATAGCGGGACGAACACCTGCATTGAAGAGGTTTGCCTCAAGGAATATCTGTCCGTCGGTGATCGAAATCACATTCGTCGGAATATATGCTGAAACGTCACCTGCCTGAGTTTCGATGATCGGTAATGCGGTTAATGATCCGCCGCCTTTTACCATCCCTTTGATTGAATCAGGAAGGTCATTCATCGTACGTGCGATTTCATCGGAGTTGATGATTTTCGCGGCACGCTCGAGCAAACGGGAGTGAAGATAGAATACGTCACCCGGATAAGCTTCACGTCCAGGAGGTCGGCGAAGAAGTAGTGATACCTCGCGGTAAGCAACGGCCTGTTTTGAAAGATCATCATAAACGATCAGAGCCGGACGACCTGTATCGCGGAAGAATTCACCAATCGATGCACCCGCCATAGGAGCGAAGAACTGCATTGGTGCAGGAGTTGATGCCGGTGCAGCAACGATTACCGTATAAGGCATCGCGCCTGCTTCAGTTAATGTTTTAACAATCTGTGCAACGGTTGAACCTTTCTGACCAACGGCAACATAGATGCAAAATACCGGTTCACCTTTATCATAAAATTCTTTCTGATTGATGATAGTATCAATTGCAACGGCAGTTTTACCGGTCTGACGGTCTCCGATGATCAACTCACGCTGACCACGGCCGATAGGAATCATCGCGTCAATCGCTTTGATACCTGTTTGCAATGGTTCAGTCACAGGCTGTCTGAAAATTACACCGGGAGCACGACGCTCGAGTGGCATTTCATAAAGTTTGCCGGCCAGAGGACCTTTTCCGTCGATAGGCTGACCAAGAGTGTCAACTACACGGCCGAGCATTCCTTCGCCACAATTGATTGAACCGATTTTACCGGTACGTTTAACCACATCGCCTTCTTTGATCGCAGAACTCTGTCCGAGTAACACGGCGCCAACGTTATCCTCTTCGAGGTTAAGTACGATTCCCTGTAATCCGTTTTCGAATTCGATCAATTCACCTGACTGAACATTATTCAGTCCGTAAATACGGGCGATACCATCTCCAACTTGTAAAACAGTTCCAACTTCTTCAAGTTCTTTCTCTGTTTTAAAGCCGGCCAGCTGCTGGCGCAGGATGGCTGATACTTCATCTGGTTTTACTTCTGCCATTGTTGTTCTTTGTTAGTGTGGTGCAAAACGCACCGTTGTTGGTTTTAATTTTCAGTTGCGGGTTTCGGGTTCGGGTTTTAGGCCCTGAATCGAATTCGTTCACAATTGGAGAACACCCTTAATTTTTAATTCTTTTTAATATACGGATTTGAAGTGAACGACTGTGCCAGTTTCCTGATATCAGAAGCAACACTTGCATCATATTGTTTATCGTCGAGACGAAGAATGAATCCTCCGATGAGAGCCTTGTCAACTCTCTCGATCAATTCAACTTCCGAGTTAGATCCTTTGCGAACGAGATCATAGATTTTCTTGCGAAGAGTATCATCAAGTCCGACAGCAGATACAACTTCGGCTGTCTGAATTCCTTTTAACACTTTGTATTGTGAAAGAAATGCTTTAGCGATATCATACAGGTAGCTTTCACGGCCTTTTTTCACAACGATTGTAAAGAAGGACATTGTCATCTTATTCACCTTATCAGCAAAAACTCCTGTAATAATCTTGAGTTTTTTAGAAGAGTCGATGATCGGATTAGAAAGCAGCATGGTAAAGTCACGGTTATTTTTGCAAACATCGACGAACAATTTCATGTCGTTGTTTACGGCATCCATCACCTTCTGCTCGTTTGAGAGATCGATGAGAGACTTTGCATATCGCTTGGCAACTTTTGTATCAGCCATTGTAGGTTGTAATTATTAGTTAAGCGAAATGTCTTTTATTAAACCATCCATCAAAGCCTTTTGTTTTTCGTCATTGCTTAATTCGTGACGAAGAATTTTTTCGGCGATTTCGATAGACATTGATGCAACCTGGTTTTTCAACTCAGTGATTGCAGCATTTTTATCGTTGTTGATTGACTCACGTGCAGCGGCCATAATTTTGTTCGCTTCGGCCTGTGCTTTATTCTTTGCTTCGGCTACAATTGTATCGCGGGTATCGCGGGCTTCTTTTAAAAGCTGATCGCGCTCTGCACGGGCCTGCATGATAAGTTTTTCATTATCTGCTTTAAGAGCTGCCATTTCCTCTTTCGCTTTTGCGGCCGCATTCAGCGCATTTGCGATAGATTCTTCTCTTTCTTTGAGTGACTTAAGAATGATAGGCCATGCAAACTTTTTCAAAATCAGTAATACTGAAATGAAAGAGATGAACATCCAGAAGATAAGACCAAAACCGGGTTTTATGAGTTCCATTTGATGATTGTTTGTTCGTTTTTTTTCTACTGTTAAAGAATGAAACGATCCGACCAACCGTCGGACCGTTTCATCATTTTCTTACTTGAATACCACAAGAAGACCTACAACCATCGCGAAGAAGGCAGCACCTTCGACGAGAGCGGCAGTAAGGATCATGTTAGCACGGATATCACCGAGTGACTCAGGCTGACGGGCTATGGCTTCCAATGCGGAACCACCGATACGACCGATACCGACACCGGCACCAACCGCAGCCATACCAGCTCCGAGAGCAGCAATACCATAACCTATTCCGAGGTTACCGGCTACTTCCTGAAGAAGAATTGAACTTAACATAGAATTGAATTTATAAGGGTTAAACTGATTTAAACAATAGCTGCTTCATGCACATGATCATTCTCACTCTCATGATGATGCTCATGTTCTTCGAGTGCTGCGCCGAAATAGATAGCAGAAAGAAGAGTGAATACATATGCCTGGAGGAATGCGACAAGTAATTCGAGCATGGTCATGAAGATGACGAATGCGACTGATACGATTGAAACACCGAAACCGACTCCCGCGCTGATTTCTCCGAAGATAAAGATGAGCGAGAAGAACGATAAGGCGATGATGTGACCTGCCGTGATGTTCGCGAAGAGTCGGATCATCAATACGAATGGTCTTAGGAATACACCCAATATTTCAATTGGAGTAAGAATAATCAATACAGGAATCGGAACCCCCGGCATTGCGAAGACGTGTCTCCAGTAATGCTTGTTTGCCGAAATCGTTGTGATGATAAATGTGATGACTGCCAATGCTCCGGTTACTGCAAGATTTCCGGTTACGTTTGCTCCGCCAGGAAGAATTGGAATAAGCCCCAAAAGGTTATTGATCCAGATAAAAAAGAATACCGTCAAGAGGTAAGGCAGGTATTTCATGTATTTCGGTCCGATACTGGCCTTGGCTATATCGTCACGAACGAATATGATTAATGGTTCAAGTAAAGACTGCATTCCCTTGGGAGCCTGTCCTTTACGACGACCATATGAACGGGCTACTGAAATAAACATCCATAACATGATGATCAGACTGACGAAAAGAGCTGCAACGTTTTTAGTTATTGAAATATCGTATGTTCCTGCAGTAAGTTCCTCATTAACAGTAGCTTGAGAGGCATCCACATCTTCCATTTCATTTACTGCCTGTACTTCTGAACCGACCAGTCTGTAACCATTGTGAGCCATTTCGCCGTGATGAAAATGCGAACTGCTGAAACAGGTTAATCCGCGCTCCTTATTGTATAAAATTACCGGCAAAGGCATTGAAACCGAGCTATGACCCTCGCCCATGATATGCCAGGAATGATTGTCGGCCACGTGCTCGACGATCAGGTCACCGGCTTTGAATTTCTTTTCTGCGCCTTCAGAATGCGTTTCTTCCGCAAAAAGGTTCGCCGAAAAGCATAAAACCAGTCCGATTAAAAAAGCGGCTCTTAAGCTTGAAAGTATCTGATTATTAACAATTTGCAGCATGTTTTTCGACCCGAATTTTTTTTGAGAGCGCAAAGATAATATTTAGAGGAATACGAACAACGATGCGGGGGACAAACAATTTCTGATTACGAATGACGGATTAAGGATTATGGACTAAGGATTAAGGATTAAGGATTAAGGATTGAGGATTGAGGAATTACGGATTAAAGAATGCTTGTATTAAACCGGGATTCGAAGTTCGAATTAAGAATGATGGTAAAATTGAAAAATTTCGAGTTATTGCATAAACAGTAATTAATGATACTATAAACTTAGAAATATCTATTCAAATTGCTGATAATGATTTTAAAATGCAATTTCCTATCAAGGTTCATCATGACTCTATAGAATCGACTGATTTTTCAGGTAACCTGCTGATGTACTTTCCCTCATAGCAATTCTATATGATGTACC
>CAZAON010000257.1:0-5527 GCA_964486655.1 uncultured Flavobacteriales bacterium | reverse complement strand
ACGAATTGGTATTAAGGATTAAGGATTAAGGATTAAGGATTAAGGATTAAGGATTAAGGATTTAGGATTAAGGATTAATGATTAAGGATTAAAAAAAAATTCTAAATTGTTAGTTTTAATACTTTGTTGTGTTAATTTCTTTGCGCATTTGGGTGAAATATTTTCACAACGGAGGCACGAATTACACAGAGATACACGGAGAAAAATTTAAAACCCAATCCATTAAATCCAATCTCATAATCATTTAATCTTTCTAATCCCAATCCATTTACCACGGAGGCACGGATTACACTGAGATACACGGAGAGGAAAATTTAAAACCCAATCCATTAAATCCAATCTCATAATCTCACAATCATTCAATCCCAGTAAATCCAATTAAATCCAATCCCATAATCCCACAATCATTCAATCCCAGTAAATCCCAGTAAATCCCAGTTTTTTTTAAAAGTACCTGTAACTTCCATCCCCGTTCCCCGTCCCATTATTATAAACCCACAAATAATATGAAATCGATTATTCTAACGACAGTTGCCCTACTTTCTTTAAGTACAATTTCCCAGGCAAAAACCATCAGCACTGAGCCATTTACAAAAATCAAGGTACAGAGTTCTTCCAAAGTAACTCTTTTGTATGATACAGCACATTCAGTCACAATTGAAGACGAAGAAGTTGATCCGAAAGACTATACTGTAAGCGACGGAACACTTACGATCAGGGGAAGTGAAAATAATTTTACTATACGAATGAAAAAGATAAGTGAAGTAACCCTTGACGGTGAAGGAAGCATAAAAGGTTCGGGAACCTTTAAAACTGACAATCTTCGTCTGCAGATTAATGGAGGCGGAAAAATTGAAATGAATGTTGAGGCCGATAAGGTAAACGGCGAAATCAACGGGCTGGGAAAAATTGTTTTGTCGGGCACCGCCCAGGAAGCCAATTTTTCAATTCCGGGAGCCGGAAAAATTGACGCTATCGAAATGAAAACGATTGTATGTAATGCAACAATAAGCGGACTAGGCAAGTGCATGGTTGATGTAATTGATGTATTGAACGCGAATATCAGTGGTAACGGTACGATTGTTTACAGAAACGCGCCGAAAGAACTGAATAAAACCGTAACCGGATTAGGAACAATTAAAAGTCAGTCAGGAGAAATAAACGACTCCTATTCTAATGACTCTTCCTCTAATAACAGCAAACCCGATACTACAAAAATTGATTTCGACAATAAGCAACTTTGGATAATCGGACAAAAAAATGAAGTTGAAAAAAAGAAAAAGAAAAGCAGTGTGAGACCGATCTGGGCCGGATTTGAATACGGACTAAATACATATATGGACAATGGCGGAACATTCACCCTTGATCCGGTTAAAGAGAACTATGAAGTGCATTTAGAAAAATCAGAATATGTTTCACTTAATCTCTTCCAGCAGCATGTTGAACTGGGGAGAAGCAATGTATGGTTATTAAGCGGACTTGGAATAACCTGGAATAATTACCGTTTCGACAGTGATATTATTTTAGACAACAGCGATTACACAACCGCTTACCGTGACACAAGCGACGTTGGTCATGTAAAATCAAAATTAGTTGCATGCTATGTAACGGCGCCCGTGATGCTTCAATACTATACGAGCCGTAAAATGAAAAAAGCATTTCACATTGGCTTAGGTGGTATGTTCGGTCTGCGTCTTGATTCATACACTAAGCGTAAAATTGAAGAGAATGACATGACGACAAAAATTCACAGTCACGATGACTTTAATTTAAACACGTTCAGGTATGGATTCAGGGTGGCGATGGGATATGGCAAGTTTAATGTATTTGCCGACTATTATGCTTCGACAATGTTCAAAGAAAATAAAGGTCCTGTTTTGTATCCGTTTAGCTTTGGCGTAACGGTTGTAGGTTGGTAAATAGTGCAAAGGGTTGATTGAACTTTTAAAGTCTCGATCAACCCTTATTTAATTTCAAATGCTAATAACTATCTCATTAAAACCAGTTTTCTTCTCTGAACACTCTTCCCGTTTGATTGCTCAAACAAATAAATTCCCTGACTGAGGTCCGGGTTTAAGCTAGTTTCTATTCCGTTATAAGATCCCGTTTTCAATATTGCACCATTCAGATTGGATATTGTCCATAAATAATTTCCTGCCGATAAATTCACCAGTTTGAATTCACCTGCTGTTGGGTTAGGATATATTCCGAAAGAAAGAACTTCCGTTTCTTCAACAGAAACTGGCTGACTGCTGAATTTCCATGTAGAAAGTTTTGGTAACAACTGAACTGAATCAAAAATTGACGCCTGCATCAGATAGGAATTGGAGTTTAGCATATCAAACGCGCCATTACCAAAAGCAGGAATTCCGTTAAGCAAAAGACTTCCTGAAAAAGTTCCGTCAGGAGCAAAAGTAACAAGATTAAAACGGTTATTGGTTTGAATAGAATCGATGGAAGAATTAATTAATATGCTGACATTTCCCGCAGCGGACTGATATTGACATTCTGCTTTATCTCTAAGTCCGGCCATTGACCATACTGAATGAAATATTGAATCACCGTTGAATCTGTTAATTCCGCGTAACGCACTTTGAAAAACGGAATAAGTCTGATCGGTATATTCATTAACTGAAATATACAATAGCGAATCATGTAGATCTAATCCGGTCGTTTCTGACAAAAATAAGTTTGAATAAAATCGCTGCCAGCTAATAACACCGGAAGTATCCATATCAATTACCAGAAAATGGCCTCCCGAACCGGAGGCCGATCCTAATTCATCAATCATATAAATTTCAGATTTTTCAAAAATTATATTTCTGATGATGTCACTATTCCCATTATTTATCATTTGATTCCAGATAATATTACCATTAACATCCAATTTAATAACAGAGGCATGACTTGGAATTCCGGTTGGTCCGGTCAATGATGCGACATAAACATAACCATCATAGAAATTGATCTTTGTTGACTGTTGAGTTGAGGGCAGAGTTTTTGACCATAAACGGTTACCGGAATTATCATATTTAATTACGATGCCCGAATAAGATCCTTGAAATGTATATCCGGCCGCATATACATTATTACTATCGTCAATACAAACAGCAAAACCCTTGTCGTATAAAGCGCTCGTACCATCGACTGTATCGATCCAAATCAATTGGCCCGAATCTGAATACTTCATCACCAGAATATTATTGGTATTTGAAGTATCAAATATTTCTCCGCATAAAATAAGTTCGTTATTGGAATTTATGGCAGCGCCGAAGACTCCTTCATTCTTATTTGAAGCGCCATTATAGGTTGTAAACCATTGCTGATTTCCGGAGCTGTCATATTTCACTATCAGAATATCATTGCCGGTTGAAATAACATTTGTCGAATGACCAATAGAATACAGATTCCCCGAATGGTCGGCCAGAATAATTCCGGCAGACCGGCACTGGCTAAAAGAGGTATCAAAAAAAGTTCTTTCCCAATCAAGTGTTTGGGCATAGATACTGACATTGAAAATCATTGCCAGAAAAGCAAGAATAAACTTTAACATAATGCTTATTTAATAGTTTGACACTAAACTACAAAATAAACAAAAATACCTTAATGCTTAAGCCTGCTTAAAGAGTCAATGTCTACTGACCCCGTATTCCTGAATATCATGGTAAGTATGGCCAGTCCGACAGCGACTTCAGCCGCGGCCACAGCCATTATGAAGAAAACAAAAACCTGCCCGGCCGCATCGGAAAAATACGTTGAGAATGCAGCCAGTAATAAGTTGACCGCATTCAGCATTAATTCGATGCACATGAAAATAATGATAGCATTCCGGCGGAAAAGGACACCGATTACGCCTATGCAAAACAAAAGCGTACTGAGTATCACATAATAATTAAGGGGTATGGACTGAAAAATTGAGGTAGTAGTTTCCATTATTTAGCTTCTTTTTTACCGAGCATCACTGCACCGACCATTGCAACAAGAAATAGAATCGATGAAATCTCGAATGGCAGCATGAAGTCGTTGTACAATGACTGGCCAAGACTCTTTATCATTCCGACAGGTTCGCCTTCACCTGCCGATAGTTTATCAGCAGAATTTCTTAGTGCTCCGACGAGAACAACCATCAGGACACCGCCGGAGATTGTAGCGGCGAATTTCAACCATTTGCTTTTATGAGGTTCCACTTCCGCGTTCAGATTAAGCATCATGATAACATAAAGAAATAATACCATGATAGCTCCGGCATATACAATGACATGAACAGCGGCAAGGAATTGAGCATTCAGTAATACATAATGTCCGGCAATTGCAAAAAATGTGATGATCAGATATAATACACTATGAACCGGATTTTTTGAAATAACAACCATCAATGCGCAGAGAATCGCAAGAAAAGAAAGGAAGTAAAATAGTGACAAAATCATTTAATGGGAGGGATGAGTTAGGAGTTAGGAGTTGTGAGTTATGAGTTATAAGATATAAGTTATGAGTTATTAGTTTTTAGTTGAGGGAATGAGTGGAGTTGATAGGTATTTTGCAGGTTTTGAGTTTTGAGGATACCGATTTGTAATTAAATAATTGATAATTAATATTCGTCATTCGTAATTCGTAATTCGTAATTTATAACTTATTGTGTTGCAAGTTCAAGTCCTTCTTAAATTTCAGTACTTCCTCCGTCTGTCTTTTCGTAACATCTATCGGCTGATCGGACTTCTCAACCAGTTTTTCTTTTCCGTAAACAAATTCTCCACGATTGAAACTGGTAGGAACTATTCTATCGGTAAGAAAGATCGCTTCTTTCGGACAAGCTTCTTCACACAATCCGCAGAAGATGCAACGAAGCATGTTAATCTCATATACCGCCGCATACTTTTCTTCCCTGTATAATTTCTCTTCACCTTTCTTTCTTTCGGCAGCCTGCATGGTAATCGCTTCGGCCGGGCATGCAACGGCACATAAACCGCAAGCCGTACATCTCTCTGCTCCATTCTCATCACGCTTAAGTACATGTTGTCCGCGGTAAATATCTGAAAATGGCCTTTGAACTTCAGGGTAATTAATCGTCGCTTTCTTTTTGAAAAAGTGGGTTAATGTAATACCCAATCCTTTTATAATTGCCGGAAAATAAAGACTCTCCATAAAAGTCATTTCCTTTTTGGAGACGGATTTACTTCGGTTTGTTAGCGGTTGCATGTCGGGTTTCGGGTTACGGGTTACGGGTTGTTTGCTCTGAGCGGAGTCGAAGGGTGGGTTATGAGTTATAAGTTATGAGTTATGAGTTATGAGTTGCGACACCTTTAACTATGAAGCAAATCGTAATTAATAATTGATAATTAATATTCGTAATTCGTCATTCGTAATTCGTAATTTACTTTAGCTTGCCGAAGTACCACATAACAATTCCTGTAAGGAAAATATTGACAATCGACAGCGGTATGAGTTTTTTCCATCCAAGATTCATCAGCTGATCGTAGCGGAAACGTGGAAGTGTCCAGCGAATCCACATGAAGAAGAAGATGAAGAA
>CAZAON010000256.1:0-1723 GCA_964486655.1 uncultured Flavobacteriales bacterium | reverse complement strand
TTTCATCATCTTATGTTTCCCTTCAACTTGGACCAGACCGTAGAATCTATATCAACAAAGGATACGACTTGGTAGTAATGAATACCCCAAATATCCTCCAAACTGGATACGGCACAAATGAAATTGGAATGACACTAGTTACAGTAAATATGACACCTAATTATGGTCAAATTGCATTGGATAATATGAGAGATGCAGATGCCTCTCGCTCAGCACCGACTCCTCCACAAATCACCGCGACTTTGCAAACAGCGAGTTGCACAGATTTTGATTTTTCAATTGCCTGCTATTCCTCTCCGCTTTATTCTTTCGATTGGAATTTTGATGACGGTAGTACAGGAACAGGAAATCCGATTTCTCATTCGTTTGCGAACACTGGGCAGTATAATGTTACCTGTACTCTCACAGTCGGAAACCACATCGTAATAACAACACAACAAGTTAATGTTTTAAGCAACACGTTAGCAATAAATGGTTTTAATCCTTTTTGTACAGGAGGTAGTTACCCTCCGGTTTATTCCGTTCAATTTTTAACAGGCGCAACTTATTCTTGGGTTGTCACAAACGGCACCGCATCACCTATTGTTAACAACTGCACAGTAAATTGGAACAACGGAGCAACAAGCGGCACTGTACAGGTAACTGTCTCTATCAACGGTTGCACCGAAACAGCAACAATGAATGTGGTAATTGCTGATCCCCCTGTAGCAGACGCAGGACTAGACTTTACTGCATGTTTAGGTGTTGCTTCAACAATAAATGGTTCCGCGAGTGGTGGAACAACGCCTTATATATTCAGCTGGAATCCTGCGACCAACTTAACTAACTTCAACACTTCTACACCTGACTTCACTCCTTCATCATTAGGAACATTTGTTTACAGCATCGAGGTTACTGATGCGAATGGATGTTATAGTTCGGATAATGTTTCAATAGCAGTAAGCGCTGGCCCCAATGCTTCGGCTACTGCAAACGCTGTTACAGTATGTGAAGGGGATATAGTTGAACTTTCCGCTTTACCTGACGACCCAGCTTATACATATTCATGGACATCAACATCGGGGTTTACATCTAACACCTCAAACACTTCTGATAACCCGGTAACAACAACTACTTATACAGTACAGATTACCGATGCTAATGGCTGTATCGCTATTAGCCCTCCGGTAATTGTAAATGCTTTAACCGGCATTACCAATTGTTGCGTACCATCAGATTTTGACCCTGCTGTTGATTTTAATTTTTCAAACAAAGATGCTATTTGGGCAATTGCATTGGCAGGTAGCAGTACGTTTACAACAACACAAACTATTCTTATTGACGATGTTTTTACTGTGAACAAAGATTTTGATTTTTACAATTGTCCTAATATTATTCTTGGTCCGAATGCTCAGATTGTAGTGGTTGCCCCATTCCTGTTTGAGGTACGATCAAGCACAATGCAAGCATGTAGTGATCTATGGCAAGCTATTCGGGTTGGCACAAACGGAAAACTTCACCTTTATGATTCTTTTATTCTTGATGGCGAAGAAAGTGTCGCTGCTACAGGTACGCCTACCATCATTGCGCATGGCAACCATTTTATTAATAATTTCAAAGCAATACATCTTTACCACGGAGATTTTTGGGACACGCATATATATGCCAACTTCTTTGAGTCAACAAATTTTATAAAGTTTCCGCATGTCGGTGTCTATACTTATTCGCAAATCTTAATTGATGA
>CAZAON010000255.1:0-2371 GCA_964486655.1 uncultured Flavobacteriales bacterium | reverse complement strand
CGAGCATATCGAAGGTCTCGATGAAGAAGCCGAACTGAATCATTCCACGGAATATTTTATTGAGAATCCGAAAAAGATGCTTAATAAAATTACAAGTCCGGATTTGTTTGGAGCCTATTCAATGAATCCGTATCAGGGTTGCGAACATGGTTGCATTTATTGCTATGCCAGAAACACTCATGCTTACTGGGGTTACAGTGCCGGTGTAGACTTCGAATCAAAGATTATTGTTAAGCCAAATGCGGCTGAATTGCTGGCGGCAGAGTTTCGAAAGAAATCATGGAAGCCAACTGCAATTATGTTTTCGGGAAATACGGATTGTTATCAGCCTGCTGAAAGAAAGTGGAAGATCACACGCAGCATGCTAAAAGTTGCACTGGAATTCAGGAATCCCCTTAGCATGATTACGAAAAATCAGCTTATTCTCAGAGACCTTGATCTGCTAAAACAACTTGCCGAACTAAATCTCGTCCACGTAATGGTCAGCATTACTTCACTCGATGAGTCTTTAAGATTAAAGCTCGAACCTCGTACTGCGACTGCAAAAAACAGACTGAAAGTAGTCGAGACGCTGAATCAAAATGGAATTCCGGCCGGAGTAATGGTTGCTCCGATCATTCCCGGATTAAACAGTCATGAAATTCCGGCTATCGTTGAAGCAGCTGCCAATGCAGGAGCAAGAGGGGCGGGGATGACTATGGTAAGACTGAATGATGCAGTTGGAGAAATTTTTACCGACTGGATTCATAAAGCTTATCCGGATAAAGCTGTCAAGGTTTTAAACCTGATTAAAGAATGTCATGGCGGACAGTTAAATGACAGCCGTTTTGGAGTTCGTATGAAAGGCGAAGGAAATGTAGCCGAAATGATAGGGAAGCTTTTTAAAAATTCCGTGAAACGGTTTCTTTCAGGCCGGAGTTTTCCGGAGCATGATTTGACGATTTTCAGAAGGCCGGCGATAGGCGGGCAGATGGAGATGTTTTGATGGATTACTGCTAACTTAGGAGTGATTAGATTCCAGATTCCAGATTCCAAATTCCAGTATTCCAAATTCCAAACAGCGGACAACATATAAAACTGACAATAGATTTATTATTTTTACTTATGAAATTTATTAAATGAACATTGAAGAAATCAGAGAATTTTGCATTAGTAAACCTGAAGTAGTCGAAACTCTTCCTTTTGGTCCGGATGTAATAGTCTTTAAAACCAACAATAAGATTTTTCTGCTACTGCCTTTGGATACTGAATCAGTTCAGTTTAATGTGAAATGCGATCCTGAATTGGCTATTCAACTTCGCGATGAGTATGATTGTGTTTTACCGGGATATCATATGAATAAGAAGCATTGGAATACAATTATGGTTGATGGGTCAGTGAGGGATGCGAAGCTAAAAGAATGGATTGATCATTCGTATAATTTGGTCACGGGTAAAAAGTTAAAAAGGTAATTAACCTTAAAATCAACATACATTTATTCTTATGCGAGTAGTTATTATATGCCTCGTGATATTAATTCACGCAAATCTTTCATACGGACAGTCTGAAGCCATTCATTTTGACTCCACACTGGCTAAGTCATTGGGTGCAGATGATTACGGAATGAAGAGTTATATTTTTGCCATTTTGAAAACAGGTAAAAGCGAAGTGAAAGACAAAGCCCTTCGTGATAGTTTATTTAAAGGTCACATGGATAATATCACCCGGTTGGCCGATGAAGGGAAACTTACAGTTGCCGGTCCGCTTGAGAAAAACGATTTGAATTACCGGGGAATTTTTATTCTAAATGTTTCCACGATCGGGGAAGCAAGGGAGCTTTTGAAGTCTGATCCTACGATTAAGGAAAATATTTTTGACGTCGAATATTTTCAATGGTATGGTTCAGCGGCATTACCGGCATATTTGGAGACACATAAAAAAATTCAAAAGAAATCTTTTTAGACTCATTCAAGTGGCAGACCCTGAAGCGAAACAAACTACCAGAAGTGTCCATTGCTGTATATGTATGAACAAATACGGAGGGATAGTTTTGTCCTTCTTTAATTATTGGAAATGAATATATGGTAGACATAGATTATTTCCGTAAGTTAGCATTGTCATTCCCGGAAGTGACGGAAGAACCACACTTCGAAAAAATTTCATTCAGGGTCAGGAAGAAAATATTTGCTACTTATGACTTGAAAAGCAGGCTAACCTGCATTAAGTTATCCGAAATTGATCAGGATGTTTTTTCTGCAATTGATAAATCAGCAATCTACCCTGTCCCTAACAAGTGGGGAAAGTCGGGTTGGACATTTGTGGAAATGAAAACAGTTAGAAAGAGTCTATTCAAGGATGCACTTACGACAGCATATAATGAGGTTGCTCCTAA
>CAZAON010000254.1:0-10077 GCA_964486655.1 uncultured Flavobacteriales bacterium | reverse complement strand
AAACTAAATCTCACAACCCGCGATCTGCTTATTAAAGAATCCAGGGCGCTTGCAAGTTTTGAACTCAGTGAAAATCCGCGTGCCTATCTGGAGTACTATAAATATCTTACAAAAGGGAGAAGAACCAGATTGAATTTTAATATTTATGGCGAGTCAGTTTATTACCCTGTATTCGACAATTTTCGTTTATTCGAGACACTACGTAGTTCATTCGTTACAGCCGAGGTCGCAATCCAGTATAACATTAGCATTTCTACTATGATTGGCGCAGGTCAACAACGTGTGCTTTCAAAAATAAAAACATCAGAATCACCTAGTCTCATTTATAACGGAAATAATAATTATTGGTGTACAAATATTTCCTTTTTACACAATAACGTGGATGAGAAATATTTTTCAAACAAAGGATGGCTCATTAAAGCCGAAGTCGGTTATATTTATGGTCAGGATCCTGATTTCGAAGTGTCATATTCGGATAAACAGTTATCAAGTGATACATTAAACATAAATTACGAAGCATACCCGCGATTGTATTTAAATATGAATCACTACTCGCAATTAAATAAAAAATTCACTTTCAGTCAGAATCTCACACTGGGATATATAATTGAAGACAATCCATACATTGCAAATAATTTTCTCGCAGGAGGAGTGAATGAACTTATTCGTAATCAAATCCCATTTGTTGGTTTAGACGAATCAGAAATTAAAACAGGCAGCATTTCTACCGCTCAATTGGGAATCCAATATAATATCTATTCCAAAAC
This sequence comes from uncultured Flavobacteriales bacterium, assembly GCA_964486655.1. GTDB lineage: Bacteria > Bacteroidota > Bacteroidia > AKYH767-A > 2013-40CM-41-45 > JADKIH01. Next base: position 9,310 of record CAZAON010000254.1, on the reverse strand, counting down.
ATATCTTACAGGACGAATAAATGCAGGTGTTTATGATTTTCATAATGTAAAATCAATAACTACTGAAAACAACCTGTTAACCGGATATGGTTTAACGTTCGGTCTAAAAACAGCTTTGGGTCCAATCGAACTAACAGGAATGTATTGTGATCAGGATGGGAAAATCAGATCAAATATCAGAGCAGGATTTCTGTTTTAATTAATTTATTGTTTTCCTCTAACAACTTTCCTGATAAAATATTCCGTCTCGCCCCGCCAGGAAAACTTTTTATAGCGTTGAATATAATACAATTCAACCCTTTCACCGGTTAATGATGCCTGCCGTAAGTCTTCAATTACATCAACCAGATTATTCTCAACAGAAAAGTCCCACACTTGTGATGCAGTCCCCATGTCCGAGTGCCCAATTACCTGCATATTAAGCTGTCCTTCGGTAGTTTTAAAGACTACACCCCTGGTACTGATTTTCATGACAATCCCGGAGCGATAGCCTTCGCTGTATGTTCCCCAATAGTAAAAACAGAATACAGCAATTAAGACAAGAACAACGAAGAGGGCAATCCGTAGAATAATTTTTTTAACTTTTTGCATAATCTATCTGAGAAATAAAAGTTATCTGTGCTAATGTAATAATTTATTTGTTCAGACATTCTCCTCGACACTGGCAACCTTTATTTTCCCCTTCCTGGCTGCCTGCGTTAGCGCTTTATGATCCTTTTCGGTTTGAGTCGCATATTTGAAAGCGAAAGTGGCCATAGCCTCATCCAGTTCATCGCTTTTACCGGTATAGCCTGCAATCATCGCCGCATCGCCGGACTTTGCATGAGCCTGTGCCGCCGCCCATGCGCATAAAGTGGCATACTGAGGCAAGTTCTCGATTTTTATCTTAGTCCGGTCAAACTCTACACCGCCCTTCATATCGCGTAATTGACGCAGATAAAAATGAATTCCGTCAAGCTCTCCCCAGCCTAATAAAATATCCGGAGCACCCTGAATCAGACGCTGGCCGTTTACTACGCGTTGCCCGTGGTTTTTATAAGGTGTTTTTTTCAAAAATGATTCCAGCACCGATGACTGAGCTTCCTTCACTTGTAAAAACAACGGATCTTCATCATGATTTCCTTTTAAAAAAATCACCCAGCAACGGGTTCCAACACTTCCCACTCCAACTACTTTTCTTACCACATCTACAATCCGGTAATTTTTAAGAATGTATTTCCTTTCATCCGATAAGGACAAAAAATAGGATTCAAGCAGCATACCTAAGGCTTCTTCAATCGGGCGACCCGACTGTGAATGTGTCTGATGAACAATAAACGGAGCGTCTTCACGAAACAGATTCTTCTTATCAATAATATCGGTAAGTTTTTCCAGTACCTGCATATGTGTTCGTGTTCTTGCTTTCACCATAATTTTCTCCGCTCCTCTGCGGGCCGATGGTGATAATACTTCTAATATTTTCGACTCATCGATACTTGAATACCAAAGTTCGAGATTTCCCATTTCTGCATATTCTCTCATCCATTTACGATATGATTGTACTGCGGCATAAACGGCCTCTTTGCAAAGCGAATCGCTTGCTCCGAGGAACCTGCCCGAAACAACAATGCTTGATACCAGCCTCTTTAAATCCCATTCCCACGGACCATTAAGCGTTTCGTCAAAATCGTTGATGCCAAAAATCAGTTTCCTCTCTGCCGATGCAAATATTCCGAAATTAGCAACATGCAGATCCCCGCATAACTGAACATTTATCCCTGATGCATTTCCATTCGCATTCAGATCGTGAGCCATAATTGCTGCCGCTCCTCTCAAAAACGCAAATGGAGAAACCAACATTCGGGCATAGCGGATTGGAACTAATTCCTTTAATCGTGACTTTGCCTGCTTCTCTAAGACAGAAACAGGATCAGGGCGTTTTGCAGGTGTTTTATAGACTCCTTGTTTGATTCTCGGATGCTTCTTACGTAATTTTTTACCTGCTTCAATTCGTTCTTCAATGCTTTTCTGCTTTGATTTAAATAAATGCAATAAGTCTTGACTCATTTGTTTAAACTTAATAATCAGTAAATTCCAACTTGTTTCACAAATAAATTATTTGTAAAAGCTAAAGTTATGGCATTGCTAAAATAATTTTTATGATTTAGGTCTGCGAATTGTATGACTTCTCTTTCTTTTTATAAAGAATCACCAAAAAGGAATTCAAGACAATCGGAGCATGAAAGACAGAATTCCCCGTCTATTTACCTTAATTTCTTCCTTGAGAATTTACAAAATAGTCGTTTATTAATAAATATGCTTAGCAAATGTCTTTTAGAATTAATAATATTGTTCTTTCAGAAACAGTAAATCAAAATTTATCTAATGGAAACGGAAATAAACAACAAATTAAATTCCTGGCTATTGACCATAGTCGATGTTGCACCGATCATTTTAAAGGCGATAATATTTTTAATCATCAGTTTTTGGGTGATTAAAAAAATCAGCAAATGGCTTCGAAACTATTTTGACAAGAAGGATTTCGATGTCGCTCTTGAAGGATTTATCCTGAGCCTTGTCACGGTAACTTTGAAAATCATTGTAATTCTTACAACAGCAGGTATGGTGGGCCTGCCCACTACTTCGTTGCTTGCGGTTTTTGGTGCGGCTGGCTTAGCAGTCGGACTGGCATTACAGGGATCACTCTCCAATTTTGCAGGCGGAGTCCTTATGCTTATTTTCAAACCTTTTAAAGTAGGAGACCTCATTACCGCTCAGGGTGAAACCGGAATTGTAACAGAGATTCAGATATTCAATACAATTTTACTTACCCCGGAAAACAAAACCGTTATTCTGCCAAATGGTGCCGTTTCCAATGGCACTATCATTAATATTTCAAAACACGGCAATTTACGTGTCGATCTGAAAGTAAGTGTCGATTTTTCTGAAGACGTTACCAAAGTAAGGTCAATTATTCTGGACACCATCCTGAAAAATCCAAAAGTTTTGAAAGACCCTGCTCCGTCAGTTAACATTCTGGATTATGCCGAAAGCGCAATTGTCCTGGCTGTTCGGCCATATGCTTTACAAGGTGATTACTGGGACGTGTATTTTGGCTGCTATGAAAACATCAGAGCATCATTAGTGCAAAACGGTATTAAGGCTCCACAGATTAAACGACTGGTGGTTCAGGATTAAAAAAATTATATTCATTCCAAAAAAGAAAGAAGATGTAAAGATTAGGGTAACCTGATAGCCTGTAACAAGCAGAGGTTTTTTAATGCGCATACATCTTCCTTAAACAAATTATTTCGAACAAACCATCTTTTTAGAATCAATAATCCGGTTATCAGCAATCAATGTATAAGTATAAATGCCACTCGAAAGATTGCCTGCATAAACAAGAAGCTGCCCTTCACCGTGCAATAACACCGAATTAAATCAGAAATAAAATGAGATTGATTGTTAAGATAGATTTGATTTGTCTCATGATTTAATCATTTTAAATTATTAGGAAACACTAATGCATAATCAATATTTTTTTTGTAAGATGGGAGTTATGAGTTGACACACCTAAGTAATAAATTCCTTTATTAAATTTGATTGATGAAATACTGTATTCGTATGAGTTAATTTTTTCAGCCCGAAAAAGTTGTTGACCCAGATTATTATAAACACTAACTGACAGAATAAGATCATTTATTGAGTTCAATTCAATGGAATTAAAAGTTGTATAAAATCTTATTGCTTCACTTTGCCGAGTGATACCAATTGTGCCGGTCCAAACCTCATTATAAACACTATCTGTAGTAACGCAAACGTCGTCTATATAATAATATGCATAATCAGGAAAATTACTTATTACCATCGTGTCTGTATGAGAGTCATCGAAAAAATTTCCAATGGATAAGTAACCATAAGCAGAATCGGCAAAAAAAGATCCTGAAAGTTTTACCCACCCTATTGAATCGGTGATTATTGAATCTGAATATAGGTGAGCAAAATTGTCTAAAGCCGGAGGGCAGCAACTATCATATGATACTGTAAAAAAACGTAGCCCTATGTTATTACTTGCAATAGCTACATTAACTGTATTTGCAAAATTTACAAAAAGAGAGAAAAAATATTTTTCATTTAATTGTAATGGATGAAGTAACTCAATCCCAATAATTTCTCTACAATTCGGACATTCATTAGGATCTTTATAAGTAGCCAAACCTGCCATCCCAACACCGGAATGAGCGTTTTGATATCCGAATGTAGCATTTGGCACGTTTACAGTAGGAGAACAGGCGTTGAAATAATCAGGTGTGTGGCCGAAATTTTTCCACAAACTACAAGCTTCCAACTGCGTTGTTCCCAGGGGGCAGTACAATGTATCCTCAAAACTTGGATTTGGCACTAAATTTACCTGGCATAAAGCACCGCTTACATTCATGATTAAAATCCAAATTAATATTAACTTTCTCATATCATATTCTTTGAACACTAAAGTTATTGTTTTATACAAGAAAGAATAACACTGTAAAGAAATACTTCTGAATAGTTTCTGTCAATCCCTGTTTACCCTACTTTTTGGGTAGGGTAAACCCTACTGGCTTTTAGCGTTCTCATTTTAATACTATGCCGAACACGAAATAATCTTTGGATTTGTTGATTCTTTACTGTTGCAGATTGGTATTAAGTAAACCTCAAAAACTTTATTCAAACATTACTCCTTTCAGCAAACCTTCTATTGCCGAACAATTCGTTTTGCAATCAATGCTTGCAATGTCTGAATTTTCAATATATATGCGCCTTTCGATAAATGAGAAAGTTTAATCGTAAGTTTATCATCTTTTGCCGACTGTTCTTTTGCTGAATAAACAATTCGACCGGTCATATCTGTCACTGTAATCAAAAAATCTGACTGTGGATTATTTTTAAATGTAAAAGTAAGGGCAGAGCTAAACGGATTTGGAAAAACACTACTCAGAATTTCGCTGTTATTGTCGCCGACATCTGCAGTAAATGAGCATACCACATGATCACTAATCGGGTTAACCGGAATTACGGCAGGAAAATTCAAGGCATTATGTGAAACAACCTGTGATGATATATTAATAATCGTATCATGAAAAAATTCATTGAATTCGGTTATTGCAGGAGTAACCACATAGCATGGCAATGAACCGTCACTTTCAGTCTTCACTATAATTGCATCCCGATCTGCCGTTGGCGGACGATAATCGCCGGTAAATACCAGTCCGCCGTCACTCGCTCTGTAAAAATCAAACGGGTAGTTTGTAAACATCGGAGAAAACCTGTAACGCTTTGCAGATGTTACAGACAAGTTTGAATCAATATTCATTAAAGTAATATCCCTTTCATCAAATGTTCCCATATCTCCAAGAAGCTTACAGGTTCCATCATCAAAAGCGAGAATGCATCGCATAATTTCCCCGTTCGATGTACCGCCATCATAGACACGACTGGAGATTTTATTACCAAAACGGTCGAGACGGATCAGAAAGCTATCCCATTCCCGATTCAAAAAATAATTTCTACCTGTAATGAAAATATCGTTTGCTGAGTTTGCGGCAAGCGAATTAGGCTCGTCATCGTAATACGAACCGAAATTTTTCGTCCATATAATATTTCCTGAAGGATCAAGCATTACTACTGCAACATCAACAAAAACCAGGGTTGCCGGGTCTACCAAAGTCGCGATAAAGCAAATATTATTATCGGGCATTTCTATGCCTTTTATCCCTCTTAAACCATATGGAGCGGTGTATTGCTTAGACCATATTAGATTTCCGTTATCATCATATCGAGTCACAATGGTAGTCGGATAACCACCAAGATTGTAATCACCCACAGAAAATGAATAATATCCGCCTGATTTACGATGAACAAGATTTAAAGGGAGATCATTGTTTGAAAGAGAATATTGTTTATTCCAAATAGTGAGTCCGCTATTATCAGTTTTATACAGGCCGAGAAAATGCCTGTTATTATTAACGTAGGAACTATCCGATGAAAAAGTGAGTACAATATACCCCTCATCTTTTGCTTCCAAAACCGTATAAGGAATGGTATAATCTCCGATCTGGTAGAGTGTATTCCATTGCATATTCCCCGAATAATCAAGTTTGATTAATCCGGAATGCAGATCCATTCCATTTGTACATGTTTCCTGTGCCAATATTGTCCCCCCGTCACTGGTGGGAGCACATGACATTCCAAAATCGCTGTAATTTCCACCGGCTCGCTGTACAAAAGTTGGCTGACAATAACATTTAGATACTGTAAGTGTGAGAAGGATGATAAAATATCCGACAAGTAATATTCTTTTCATGATAGAGGGGTTTAAACAAAGCTACATAAACCTATCTGAGTAAAAAATCATAAAAATGTTAAATTTCCTTAATTGTGAGGTCTAAAAAAATGCTCCCGATTTGATGATTTTTTCTAACTTCATCTGAATAAAAAATCCCCTCATGAAAATATTTACCATCCTGTTTATCACGGTACTTTTTAGTCCTGCAATAAAGGCACAGAATATTGACAATCCATCATTCGATAGCGTGTATATCGGAGGAATAGACCGAATTTACAACTGGATAACTTCAGATTCATGGTCGTTCATTTTGAATGATACGGTTCAACCACTTTATCCGGACAGCCATTATGTTTCATTCGGTTTTCAATACCACGAACTTTTACGATCAGTACAGCTCGAATATTCTAATGCATTCCATGGTCCTCTGGCTATTCAGTTATTTGCTGATACCTCAAGTGTTGATATTTTCGGAAGCCCTTTCCCGGGTTTCATCGTAAATGGCAATCATTTTTATACAAATTCCGACGGGTACCTTGATTTAGTGAAATGCGGCACCCCATTTTCATATCGCCCGGATAAGCTTCGCGGTCATTACCAATACGAAGACAACTCTCCTTTATCCAATAATTTTCCAAAAGCAAATCTTTTGCTGAAAAAATATAACACATTAACACAGCAATCAGATACAATTGGATATGGCTATTTTTCCGCTCAGCTTTTTCCCACAGCGAGCTGGAGGCTATTTGAAATGCCAATTACCTATTTGAGCAACCAGACCCCTGATTCTATAGTTGTGGCATTCTTCGCGCCGGGACAATCTTTTAACTCGACTTTTAAAGTAGATAGCCTGGGGTTTGAATATTCATCGCCGGTATCCGTAAAAGACCCCCAGGAAAAGGCGGAAATGGTCCATTACATCGTTGGTTCTACCCTATTTTTCAGCCAACCGGAAGCAATATCCAACCTTCAAATCTTTAATTACCAGGGTAAAAAAGTACATTTTCAAAGAGGAGGCGGGGAAACGGACCTGTCAGATTTCGATTCGGGGGCATATCTGATATCTCTTCTATTAAAAAACGGAAAGAGCTATAATTTTAAAGTTTTCAGGTAACTTTATAAATCAGAGATAGTATATTTATACGAAATTCATAGTCGGCAATATTTACAAATCCGAATAGCTTACCGGCAACGAGCAATCTGTCAAACAGAAATAAATCACTTAACAAATGAAAGATAATATTAAAACTGAAATTAAGGCTTACATTAAGGAGAAAATAGTAAAAAACGATTCGGCGAATATTGAAAATGATACGCCATTAATTTCAGGCGGAATAATGGATTCGATATCAACATTACAGTTTGTTGATTTTCTTGAGCAAAAATATAAAATCGAAGTATTGCCACACGAAGTTGACCGGGAGAATCTTGATACCGTTAATATCATTACAGAATTTGTTGCAGCTAAATTAGAATTATCCTGATTGTGACCCGAAATAAATTACATCACTATTTCGAAGATGCTTTAAAAATTTCAGGTGATAAAATCTTTTTAATCTCCTCTTCTGGAAAATACTCATATAGTAAAATTCATACTCTGGCGGTCGAATATCAAAAGATACTGTTAGAAAATGATATTCAAAAAAATGATAAAGTAATTCTCTACTCTTCAAAGAATGCAGAATGCATTGCAATGATGATTGCATGCAGTATCTGCGAATGTGTTTATGTTCCGGTTTCGTCATTGAATCCCGCCCAAAGAGCAAAGTATATTATCCTTGAAACTGATGCCCGTTTTGTAATATGCGATAAATACTGTTCGACTGAATTGCATAATTCAGGAATAGAAATTAAAAATATCTATTCGAATGAGGAAATAAATATCTATTCCAGAAATTTAAATAATAACATTTCATCTTCCGATTCCTGCGACGGATTTATATTATATACTTCCGGCTCAACAGGAAACCCCAAAGGTGTGATGATCTCGCAATCGGCCGCGATGACTTTTATAGATTGGGCGGCTAAAGAATTTGAGATAAATACCAATGATACATTAGGGTCAATTGCACCATTCAATTTCGATTTATCGGTTTTTGACATTTATGTAACCGCCAAAATGAATGCAACATTACGATTATATAAGGAAGAGGAAACCAAAAATGCGTTGCTAATGGCTCAAAATATTTCAGCCGATAAAATAACAACTATTTATGCTACTCCTACTTTTTATACAACATTGGCGCATTATGGCAGGCTGCAGAAATACGACTTTAGTTCATTAAAAAATGTACTGTTTGCGGGAGAAGTATTTCACATGGAAAATTTCCTTTCGCTTCTCAAACACTGGCCCGGTAAAAGATATTCAAACCTGTATGGTCCGACTGAAACAAATGTCTGTTCATTTTACAAAGTTGATTTACATAACATGAATTACCCGGTTTTCCCTATTGGCAAACCATGTGATTACGCAGGGTTTCTTTTATTAGATGACGACGGAAATGAAATTACTGAAACAAACAAGCCGGGCGAACTTTTAGTTAGCGGGGAATCACTGTTCGACAAATACTGGAACGACGAACACAAATCAAATGCCTCCTTCTATTTCGACATCAGGCAAACCAGATATTACAAAACGGGTGATCTTGTATTTAAAAATGAAAATGGCTTTTTTGTTTATGTGTCCAGAAAAGACCGGATGATAAAAAAGAACGGATTCAGAATTGAACCCTCTGAAATTGAAAAAGTCATGTTGTCAAAAGATGGCGTCTCCAATGCAGCAGTACTATTTTCAAAGGATAAAAACGAAATAATTTGCTTCCTGGAAAGCATTCAAATCGGTGATGGTGACTTTCTTTTACTCAAACAATTTTGCCAAAATTACCTTCCATTATACATGATACCTGATAAATTTGTAGTTTTAGAATCGTTGCCTAAAACCAGCAGCGGAAAGGTTGACTTACAAGCATTAGAAAAGACGTACTGATGAATTTTGAATTTAGCGAGCAA
>CAZAON010000253.1:0-10313 GCA_964486655.1 uncultured Flavobacteriales bacterium | reverse complement strand
CCTCGTAATTTGTAATTTGTAATTTTTAATTGAATTCCGCATGTAAATAGCAAATTAAGTACTCCACTAAACCATCTTTGCCCCATAAAAATTTCATCCCCCACACCACAAGGCCCTCGTAATTTGTAATTTGTAATTTTTAATTGAAAATCCGTTTCTCATTTAGCTGAAAAAGTACATCTATATACTATCTTTGCCCCATGAAAATATCATACAACTGGCTTAAGGAGATATATTCAACTGATATTTCGGTTGAACAGGCGGCTGCATTGTTAACGGCATGCGGACTTGAGGTTGAGAACGTTGAAGAGTTCGAGTCTGTGAAAGGCAGTCTGCGCGGTCTCGTTGTTGGCGAAGTGAAAACATGTGTTAAGCATCCCGATGCAGATAAACTAAGCCTGACAACTGTTGATACCGGTGACGGTGAAGTGAGTCAGATTGTTTGCGGGGCGCCGAATGTAGCGGCCGGACAAAAAGTAGTAGTGGCGAAACCGGGTACGAAAATTTTTCCTTTAAGCGGTGAGCCATTCGTAATTAAGCAGGCGAAAATCCGCGGACAGGCATCGAACGGAATGATTTGCGCCGAAGACGAAATCGGACTTGGCACTTCTCATGCAGGTGTAATTGTTTTACCGGCCGATACTCCCATTGGTAAACCTGTCGCGGAGATTTATAATATTCAGAATGATCATGTTTTTGAAATCGGACTTACTCCGAACAGATCCGATGCGGCATCGCATATCGGTGTTGCAAGAGATCTTGCCGCCGTCATTCGTACAAAGAAGCTGGTCGACGAAGGACATGATGAAATACAAACATTAAATATTCCGGATACAAAGGATTTGCATGTAAGCGCTAATGTAAAAGTCGATGTCGTTATTGATGATTCAGCAGGATGTCCGCGTTATTCCGGAATTACCGTATCCGGAGTGAAAGTTGGAGAATCGCCGGCCTGGCTTAAAAACCGTCTCTTATCCATTGGCGTGAATCCGATTAATAACATCGTTGACATCACCAATTATGTTCTACACGAAAGCGGTCAGCCCTTGCATGCATTCGATGTAGATAAGATTAAAGGGAAAAAAATAATTGTTCGTACCGCTAATAAAGACGAGAAGTTCGTCACACTCGATAATGTCGAGCGTAAACTGAACAAAGAAGATTTGCTGATCTGTGATGAAAGCGATGCCATGTGTATCGCAGGAGTTTTCGGCGGAATAAATTCCGGAATTACAGGCATCACAAAGGATGTCTTTATCGAAAGCGCTTATTTCAATGCATCGTATATCAGAAAGACAAGCAAGCGTCATGCGCTTAAGACTGATGCATCATTTCGCTTCGAAAGAGGAACGGATCCCGAGAATACGCTTTATGCATTGAAGCGTGCCGCGAAATTGATGTGTGATATAGCAGGCGGAAAAATTGCTTCTGACATCACAGATATTTACCCTGTTCCGGTACACGAAGCTGAAGTCAGTCTCACGTATTCTCATCTGAATTCGTTTACGGGAATTAACTTTGATAAAAAAGTTGTCCGCGGAATTCTTCTTTCTCTCGGAATGAAAATTGTTAAAGAGACTGATGATTTGTTGCATATAAAAATTCCGCACTACCGCGTAGAAGTTACCAGACCGGCCGATGTCATAGAGGAAATTTTACGCATCTATGGCTACGACAGGGTTCCGCTTCCTCATAAACTGAATGCGCCGCTTCCTGCAGTTCTGAAATTCGATCGTGAAGCACTGAATACAAAAATCAGCACATATTTATCTGCTAACGGCTTCAATGAAATTCTGACAAACTCTCTCACGAGGAATGATTATACCACACTTCCGGGATGGAATGCGGAACATTCCGTCAAAATTCTGAATCCTCTCAGCCAGGATCTTTCAGTCATGCGACAGTCGTTGCTTGAAAGCGGACTGGAAGTTATTCAGTATAATCGCAACCGCAAGCAATCGGATCTCCGGTTGTTTGAAATGGGGAAAGTGTATCATTTATTTAATGAAAAATATACGGAAGGTTACAGGTTGTCAATGCTCATGACAGGTAACCGCACTGAAGATTCATGGAATGTAAAGGCGAAAAAAACGGATTTCTTTATGCTGAAATCATTTGTGACAAATGTACTTTCACTTTGTAAAGCCGAAAAAATCACAATGAAAGAAGGAGATATGCCTGAGTTCAGTTCTTCATTGAAGATAATGGGCGGAGGTAAAACATTGGGCAGTGCGGGGATCATCAATAAAGGCATTCTGAAAAAATTCGATATTACGGATGACGTATTTTATGCGGAAATAGATTTCGATGCGATTGTAAGCGTAGCACGGAAAACTCCGGTTGAATATGCCGAAGTTTCAAAATTCCCTGCTGTGAAGAGAGATCTTTCGATGCTGATCGGAAATGAAATAAATTATTCGCAGTTGCAAAACATAGCATTCAACGCGGAGAGAAAATTGCTAAAAGACATTCGCCTGTTCGACATTTATGAAGGAGATAAAATAGAAAAAGGGAAGAAGTCATACGCGCTTACATTCATACTTCAGGATGATCAGCAAACACTAACGGATAACCAGATAGTGAAAGTGATGGATAAGCTAATGGCGGCGTTTGAGAAGGAAGCGGGAGCGGTGATCAGGAAGAATTAGATATTCGTAATTCGTAATTCGTAATTTATTTATCCAATGCCAACATTTGATATAGTCAGCAAAATCGACATCCAGAAACTCGACAATGCCATTAACGCGGCTATCAAGGAAGTCGCTACGCGGTACGATTTTCATAATTCGAAGTCTAAGATTGAATTAGACAAGAAGGAGATGATGATTCATATTCTTACGGAGAATGAAATGAGAATGCAAACGATACAGGATATTATCATCGGACGAATGGTTAAACAAGGGCTTAATTCAAAATCACTCGATGCGGGTAAAGAACTTTATGCTTCCGGAAACATGGTGAAGAAGGATATTAAGATCAAACAGGGTGTCGATAAGGAAAATGCGAAGAAGATTGTAAAACTAGTGAAGGAAACCGGTATGAAGGTTCAGCCATCGATCATGGATGAACAAATAAGAGTGACAGGAAAGAAGATTGATGATCTGCAAAAAGTCATAAGCATGCTTGAAGGTTCTGAAGTCGCCATTCCGTTGCAGTTTGAGAATTTCCGTAATTGAATAGTTGGTTCTTAATTGGAATAATTTTTTACATTTATATATGCGATTATTAATTATCCTTTGCCTTTTCCTGCCCGTCATATGCTTCGGCCAAACGCAATTCAAACTCAAGAACGATATTCATGTTGTCGAGAACGGTGTAACATTGCGCAATGCCTGGGCCGGCGGTATCAATTTTCCATGGTTCTCTTCGATTGAATTAAACGGCGATACACTTCCCGATTTATTCTTTTTTGATCATCATAATAATCGCGTGCTGACATTTACCAACAACGGAAATCCGAACCGTGATCTTGCCTGGGACTATGCTCCGGAATTTGCAAGCCAGTTTCCCGCTGTCTACAAGTTCGCTTTCCTTTTCGATTACGATTGTGACGGTAAGCCCGATTTCTTTACACAATCTACTGCCGTGCAATGTACGGGTGGAATCACCGCTTTTAAAAATATTACCTCAACTCCGGGCATTATGCAATGGACACGCATCGATTCATGCATGCAGGAGGATTTCATGGGTTCACCACAGACAATTTTTACCGACGGTGTTTCATTGCCTCATTTCAATGACATCGACAGCGATGGTGACATGGATATCCTTGGATATAATACTTTTCCGAATGGCCGTATTGTCTATCATAAAAATCTTTCAATGGAAAACTTCGGCGTTTGTGATTCACTCGATTTTAAATTCGAAACCGGTTGTTATGGAAATTTCTCTTTGAACATCGGAGGCACAAACACTGTCGGAGCGTTTCATAGTCCGTGCAGAACCGGAAGATTTGATACGAATGAAGATTCGACTATTGCCACTGAAACCGTATCATATGATCAGAGTGAAGCTGCAAGAAGAGATGATACAATATCAAGTCTGTTTTCACTTGACCTTGATGGTGACGGAGCGCAGGAATTGCTCGTTGGCGATATCGCATCAAGCAATACGCTCATGATTCATAACGACGGAATTGAAATGGACAGCCAGGATACGCTCTTTCCGTCTTATGATAACCCTGCATTTTATAATGGCTTTCATTACCATGCATTTTTTGATACGGACAATGACGGATTTAAGGATCTTGTTGTTTCGCCGTATTACAATGAAAACAAGAAAGGCATTTGGGTTTATAAAAATGTGGGAACAAATTCTTCACCGCTTTTCGAATTCCGGTCCGATGAATTTTTGCAAAACACCATGGTTGACGGAGGCGAAGACGCGTCTCCGGTATTTTTCGATTACGATGCCGATAATTTACAGGATATCGTGATGAACAAAACTATATTTGATGAATCTTCCGGCACATTCAAAACAGGATTGTATTTGTATAAGAATACGGGAACATCGGTTCTGCCTTCATACGAATTAATTACGACCGATTATATGAATCTTACTTCGGCCGGATATAAATCGCCGTTGTATCCCGCATTCGGCGACCTCGATGCGGACGGTGACAAGGATATCGTAATGGGATTGGAAGACGGTAAATTTCATTACTTCCAGAATACGGCCGGTCCGGGCGCGACAGCAGCATTCGCCGCGCCTGTTGCAAATTACCAGGGAATTGATATAGGGAAATATTCGACCCCTCAATTGTTTGACCTTGATAAGGACGGACTATTGGACATATTAACCGGAACACAGAGAGGAACGGTGGTGTATTTCCGGAATACAGGATCAACTTCAAGTCCGGTATTTAGTTCAACTCCAACGAACGATACGCTCGGTTGCATTGTACTTCAACCGTCATCCGGAATCGTAGATGGTTATTCGGTTCCGTTTTTTTATGATAGCGCCGGTCAAACCCGTTTACTGGTCGCATGCGGACAGGGAAATATTTTCATGTACAATAATATTGACGGAAATCTGGGAGGATGTTTCAATCAGACCGGAAAGGTTTATCAGAATGCAGAATCGTCGAGAGTCAGATTCAACATAACTGTAAACGGCGCGGATATAAATGGTGACACGCTGATGGACATTGTTGTGGGACAATCGACCGGCGGAATGGAAATCAGGTACCAGGCGAATCCGGTAATCGGTATTTCAGAAGAGACATTTATTCGTCCGACATTTGAAATTTTCCCGAATCCGTCAGACAGGTTTATAGACATACATTTCTATAACTTTAATGGATCGTCAGATATCCGGTTGTACAGCAGCGTCGGTCAGCTGTTGTTGAATGACCGGACAAACGAAAAGCTTTTCCGTATTTCGTCGGGAAATTTGCCTCAGGGTATTTATTTTATTCAGGTGATTTCAGGCAAATATTCATTTACACGAAAAGTCATAGTCAGGCATTAAACATTCAATATAAATTGCATTGTTCCGTTACTTGTTATAGAACACCAACTTCATGAAAAATATACTGTCGCTGATTATTGTTACAATTACATTTAGTCTTGTTGCATGTGCGCAAAAAAAGGAGGAGAAGAAAATGACTCAGGAAATCAAAACAAATAAGATCGTTAAGACCGACGATGAATGGAAGAAGCAGTTAACCTCTGAGCAATATTATGTAACGAGACAGGCAGGGACAGAGCGGGCCTTCACGGGAAAGTATTGGGACAATCATGAAAAGGGAAATTATTACTGCGTATGCTGTCACAATTTATTATTCACCTCCGATACGAAATTTGAATCGGGCACAGGCTGGCCGAGTTTTTATGCGCCGGTAAATAAAGGTGCTGTTACAGAGCACACAGATAACACCCTTGGCATGAGCAGAACAGAAGTTTTATGTAGCAGATGCGATGCGCATCTAGGCCATGTTTTTGAAGACGGACCGAAGCCGACAGGTTTGAGGTATTGTATGAATTCGGCGGCGCTGGAATTCGAGAAAAATTGAATACTGAAGTCCTGATAGATGCCGGGAAATGATTGTCTTTAGGGCACCTCTAATAACCTCTCGTGAAGTTGAACTAACTAATTTAATATAAATTTATTTTTCAAAATATGCTTGATCTTTTTTTGCAATACTTCGTTGTTTCTCAGTCTGATACTTAGCTTCAGTATCAGACTTCGTCACGCCTCGTATTGCAAAAAAATCTCTAAGCACAACTTTCACGATAGGTTATTAGAGGTGCCCTTTAGTAAAAGCCGCAAGCAAGATTTTAATATAATAGCAACTCGGTAATTATGAAATTTTTAAAAACAATTTTAATATTTTTATTTTCAAATAAAAGATCTTGATATTTATTTTAAATATCCAATGAGATATAATATTGAAAATACAATGTGTGAACTTGATTCGCTTGAGAATATTATAATAAATGTAAGTTCTGTCGATTCTGTTTTTAATAATTGTTTAGGTAGCTAGAAAAGTTTAGGTTTAATTATACATTCAAAAAATATTCCCCTATCTCATTCTATTATAACAAAAACATATTGGCAGTATATATTGAACCAACTAGTTCTTTTATGCTGAAGTATATTATTGACAAATTAAATTATGCTGATCGACCTATAATTTTATGTATTAAAAACTCTTCAATAGATTATCTTGATAAATCATGGATTAATTCCAGCTAAATAGAAGTTTGCAACTTGTTGGGATGGTCCCGTAGGGACCCAATGTCGGTAGAAAAACAAATACACCACTGCCCCCGTCCCGTAGGGACGTAATGTTGGAGGTTTGGGTTAAATCATTTCCTTAAATATATACCTCTCATCATATTCAACCTTAAACTCTTCAAGAAATTCTTTATATTCATCTAAAAACGTTTTTTTCTGATGATGAATTTTTTGAGATTCAATATATGAATACACATTTGGCAGGTCAGTTCGACTGTAAGAAAATGCACCATAACCCTCTTGCCATGCAAATTTTGATTTAGTAAATCGCTTTTCATTTATCCATAGTGAAGAATCACCTTTTATCTCTCTTAATAGATCTGACAGTGCTTGATGCGGTCTATAGCCTATAAGAATATGCAGATGATCAGGCATGCCATTTATACAAAGTAGTTTATGCTTCTGGTTTTGAACAATACCGGTAATGTATTTATATAATTCCTCTTCCCAGATTTTATCTATTTGAGCAAGCCTGTTCTGAACAGCAAAAATTAATTGCATATGAATTTGAGTATATGTATTAGCCATTTTTTTTAATGCAAAAATAAATCGCTTAATACAGGAACACAACCAATATATGATGGTGATTTAATTGAAGAAAATACAGAATTTAATTAAATAAAAATTTCTGCTAATGCAATGATGAGCATTACGTCCCTACGGGACGGGGGTTTACTTGCGGATACATTTCTACCGACATTTCGTCCCTACGGGACGATTCGAAACCTGACGTCCATGCTTCTCTTAGATCAAGTTGTTGTCAGACAGAGTACTTATATAAATATTTGACCCGCCATAAACGGGTCAAATATTTATCTCAATTCATCTAATGTTTCTTGATAATTTTGAAATAAACTCCTTCTTTGACTGAGCTATACAAGCTGCACGATAATTTGCTGCAACAGAAATCGCCGAACGAGTAATTTGATCTGCTAAATATTTCCTAAAATTAATACCGGAAGTGCTAATGACAATTTTACAGACCGGTGAGCAAAATTTCTTGCAGTACCGATCGAAATGGCTGAAGCCTAAATCTTCAATCTTCTCCCGATAGCTATCGGGGCTTCAATATTAAATCAAATAACCTGCGCTCTTATTATATTCAACGCACCCCCAGCCTTAAACCATTCGATCTGATTTAGGTTATAAGAGTGGTTTACTTTGAATTCTTCGGTCGATCCGTCAGCATGATTAAGTACGATTGTTAACGGAACACCCGGAGTAAATGTCTTCAGACCTTTGATATCAATCACATCATTCTCCTGAATTTTCTCGTAGTCTTTTTTATCTGCGAAAGTCAGTGCCAGCATTCCCTGCTTCTTCAGATTCGTTTCATGAATACGTGCGAATGATTTAACTAAAATCGCGCGAACACCGAGATGACGCGGTTCCATAGCTGCATGTTCTCTGGATGAACCTTCACCGTAGTTTTCGTCACCGACAACGATTGATCCGATTTTTGCGGCTTTGTAAGCACGTTGTACCTGAGGAACAGAGCCATATTCTCCTGTGAGCTGATTTTTTACCGAGTCGGCTTTATCGTTGAATGAATTGATGGCTCCGATTAACATGTTATTCGAAATGTTATCGAGGTGACCGCGGAACTTCAACCAGGGTCCTGCCATTGAAATATGATCGGTCGTACACTTGCCTTTTACTTTGATAAGAAGTTTTAATCCGGACAAGTCTGTTCCTTCCCATGCAGGGAATGGATCAAGTAATTGTAAACGGTCTGAAGTAGGGGAGACGATCACTTTTACATTACTGCCGTCTTTTGCCGGTGCCTGGAATCCGGCATCTTCAACTGCGAATCCTTTCGGCGGCATTTCTATTCCTTTCGGTTCGCTCAGTTTTATTTTTTCACCTTTTGAATTTGTTAAAGAGTCGGTAAGCGGATTAAAAGTAAGATCACCTGCAAGTGCAAGTGCGGTAACGATTTCCGGTGATGCTACGAATGCATGTGTATTCGGATTTCCATCGTTACGTTTTGCAAAATTCCTGTTGAATGAAGTGATGATCGAGTTTTTCTTTGACGGATCGCTGGTATGTCTTGCCCACTGTCCGATACATGGTCCGCATGCATTCGCTAAAACAACTCCGCCGATTGATTCAAATGTATTCAGGTAACCATCTCTTTCAACCGTAAAGCGAACGAGCTCTGATCCCGGAGTAATCGTGAATTCAGATTTTGCTTTGACTCCCGCATCTGCTGCCTGTTTTGCAACGGAAGCGGCACGGGTGATATCTTCGTATGAAGAGTTTGTACAAGAGCCGATCAGTCCGACCTCAAGTTCTTTCGGCCAGTTATTCTCTTTTACTGCCTGTGCGAATTTTGAAATTGGCCATGCGAGATCCGGAGTAAACGGTCCGTTTACATGCGGCTCAAGCTCCGACAAATTGATTTCGATTACTTCATCAAAATACTTCGAAGGATTTTCATAAACTTCTTTATCGCCTCTTAAGTGTTCAACCACTTTGTCAGCAGCATCAGCGATTTCTTTTCGGCCTGTACCATTTAAGTACTCAGCCATTTTTTTATCGTAGCAGAAAATAGAAGTCGTTGCTCCTATCTCAGCGCCCATGTTGCAAATGGTTCCCTTGCCTGTACAAGACATGCTTTCCGCGCCTTCGCCAAAATATTCAACGATCTTATCAGTACCGCCTTTCACCGTTAATATTCCTGCAACTTTCAGAATCACATCTTTCGGAGAAGTCCATCCATTTAATTTTCCTGTAAGCTTAACTCCGATAATTTTCGGGAATTTAAGTTCCCACGGCAGTCCGGCCATTACATCGCATGCATCTGCACCACCAACACCGATCGAAATCATACCAAGTCCGCCCGCATTTACCGTATGCGAATCAGTTCCAATGATCAATCCGCCGGGGAATGCATAGTTTTCAAGTATGACCTGGTGAATGATACCTGCTCCCGGCTTCCAGAAACCAATACCATACTTATTGGATACCGAAGCCAGAAAATCATACACTTCTTTATTCTTGTCCTTCGCTGTTTCAAGATCAGAAACGGCACCGCTTTTCGCCTGAATCAGGTGGTCGCAATGCACGGTAGAAGGGACTGCTACGACCGGACGACCCGCCTGCATAAATTGCAATAAGGCCATTTGAGCAGTTGCATCCTGCATGGCCACGCGGTCAGGATTGAAATCGACGTAAGAATTTCCTCTTTCGTAAGGTTTTGAAGGAAGTGAGGAAGATAAATGAGAGTAGAGTATTTTTTCAGTAAGGGTAAGAGGACGGCCGACTAATTTACGGGCTGCTTCCACTTTTGCACCGATCCCGGCATAAACCTGGCGGATCATTTCAACATCAAAAGCCATTTTTTAGTGTTTTTTTTGGTGCTGCAAGGTAGTAATTTGTACTGAGGTTTTATAATTAGCCTTTGGCCGTTTGCCTTTAGCTTTTAGATGTTAGCCTTTGGGTTTTTAATATGTCAGGATAAGAAATTAGAATCATTAGGGGATATTTCAAATTGACAAAGGCTAATTGCATTAGCTCAAACCGGACACTAACGGCTTACATCTAATGGCTAAAAGCTAATAACTGTAAGAATC
>CAZAON010000252.1:0-5312 GCA_964486655.1 uncultured Flavobacteriales bacterium | reverse complement strand
GAAGTATGCTACTCATGTCAGTGGAAAAATTTATATCAGCATTAAAAATATCACCCTGCATTGAAGAATCGGGTAACGGCAAAGACTTTATGGATGAAACTGCTGAAGATACATCCCCAATATTAATTTCCTTTATAAACAATCCACTTACACCTATATACTGCGACGGAAGTAATCCATACCGGTATCCATAATTTACAGGGTCCAACACTGTCTTATTTGATGGGAAATAAAACAACACATCATCGAGGAAACTCCAGGAATCAAAATCAGGATCGAATTTTTTCTTAAAGCGGCTGATTGTTACAACAAGTTCAAATTTGATACCCGCACTCTTTAATAATCCCGTTGTCAATTTATAAATTCCGAATTGATCAGAATATTTATTCTTCACTATATCAACAATACTTGTAAATTCAACATCATCTACAATCTCAAATGATGTTTTGATATAATTTTCAATAGAACGTATTATTTCTTCTTCGGACTTGTCCTTTAACTGAAGTTTTTTTAGAATTTTCTCCATTTCATTCTTTTCATTTTTCTCATATTTGAAAAGACGATCATAATATCGGCTTCCTGCATCTGACCAGGTAAAAAGACGTTCGTTGTTCTTAGCTAAGTTTTTGACAATTTTCATCTCGCAACGCAATTGGTTGGCATTCTCAGTTGCATAGCTTTCTTTTTGCAACGGGATTATATTGTTTAAATGAGCTGATAATATTCTTTTGCGATTCATAATCGAATCATCGAATTCCGGCAATCCGTTGTATCCTTTAGCTTCTATTACGATATCTTCCGGACTAATTATCTTTAAAGTAAAATCCTTTATCAAGAAATCGGCCTGAACCATTTCCGAAAGGAATGATGACCCTGCTAATCTCACTGTATAAAAATATTCGAGTTCTGAATTTTTTTCCAATCCGTCTACTGCCAGAGACATGAACTTTCTCCCTTCATGGCTTACTTCTTTCATTTCACCAAGCAACATTTCCTTCACTTTCCCATTCTTGTCTATCGATCTCGCCTTAAATGATATAAGCATGGAGGGATGACTAACGGCTACATAAATTTTATTGAAATCATCCAATGCCTTGCTATCGTTAATGCGCACCAGCCTGTGTCTAAAATTGTATGCCTCCAATTCGTTATTCTTATTAAAGATAAATTCGAACTGACGATTATCTTCAAGAATTACTGCAGATTGTGCTGCTTCCTCCTCTGTAATATTATGTAGCTTAGGATTTGCCTGCCAATCAAAACTTTTTGATTCTAATATCTGAGCCTGAACTAACACAGGAAGTGCAAGTGAAAAAAATAAGATTATTTTGTACATAATTATAGATTTGGTTGGTTAATTCATTTTTTCAAGTACGACTACCATCGAATATGCTTCATTCAATGCAGACACCATATTATTCCATGATTTAAAAGTTGATTTTGAGTATAAAATTTCATCAATTCTGATTGTCTTTTCCAGAAAAACCTTGTTGTCAATCTTCTGATAATGCATGGTAAAATCGAAACCCGGTCCTGAGAAAGTTGTGTCGCTTGGTATCAAATTAACTTTGTAAAATTCCGGAATGCTCATCGAATAGATTCTCTTATGAACTGACTTAAAAAGGTAATTCTTATCATATGGCATTTTCGCCGTGTCAACAATATCCGTTTGCAGGTCCTTTTCTAAATTCATATTTACATAAAGTTTCTTTCCGACAGAACTGATATAATCAGGAATATTGAATTTATAGAAACAGAATAATGAATCATTATAACTGTCTTCACCCTGAAATCCCGTTAATTCAACTTTACATTTATTACTTCCCAGTTCTAACATACTCTTAATATTATCCTCTCCTTCATCCTTCGCAACATCAAAGAAGTAGTTTTCAATTCTATTTTTCCAGAATCCCGTAAAACAAGTTATACCGTTTCCTTTTAATGTGTTGCCGTCAATTGAAAAGAAAACTGAATCGACTCTTTGGCTCTTTTCTTTATCAACTACCGGAACTTTCACCACCACAAATGAATCCGGAGAAATTGAAATCATAGCTTCCTTTCCCTGTATTGAATAAGACGGGTATCCAAGCGGCAAACGATGAGAGGTTCCGTCGAGAAATATCCAGCCACTGTCGCTGTGAAGACTTATAATCATATGATTTGCGACAATTGGAGTAGAAACTTCAGAATAGGAATATGGCAGTTCCCTTGTTCCAAGCCAGGTAAAACAGGAATTTATTCCTTTCGCTTTCAACATCGCATATAGGAGTGAGGATTTATCCTTACAATCTCCATAGCGGCGTGAGCAAACAAGCGATGCGCTTCGAGGAACAAAACCTCCCAAACCATCTTCAAAAGCAATATACTTTATACTCTCCTGAACCCAATAATAAATTTTCTTCACCTGCTCATCTTTTTTATCAATTCCACGGGTGATTGAATCGGCTAATGTTTTTACAAGATTGTCGGGATCAGTGAAGAGATGACTTACCTGTGAGAAATACCAACGATACAATTCAGAATTATCACTTAAAACCTTTACACGTTTGCCGTCGGATTCGTATTCGTCAATAAAAATTATAATATGAGAAAAAACCTTTTTGACATTATAGGAATCAATCGACTTAAATCCGTCCTGATTAGTAACACGCCAGGTCATCTTTACAGATTTCTTGCCTTCTTCCTTTGTGAATTGAATTCCTTCTGTTTTCCCGGCGAGAATATACTTTATTCGAACTTCTTTGGGAAATGTAATTGAAAACTCTGCTTCCTTAACGGGATAATTAGTGACAAAAAAGAACGGACTTAAGAGTCGTGGTTCTTTGAAAATACGATTATAAGATACTGAAGTAACGGCGCCCTTCACCAATCCCGGATACATGAAGCTTAATTCTTCGAAATCGTCGTAGAAAATACCGTTCATAACCGGTCTTTGCTTTGTGATCTTCTCTACATTTATACGTTTTAATTTCTTTGATTCTCCCGGAATATAAGAGGCCGCTTTGACATCTGTAAGATCTTCCCTAAAATCAGAGTAGTAAATTGAATGTTCGGCATATGACGGAGCTTTGTCATTTAAAAGCAAAGTTACCGTTTCATTCGAAGTCGAAATTACAGGCTTACCACCTGTCATTTCAATATTCATCGAAGTTTTATCGTGTAGAATATAAGCATCTTCTTCAGGATACTTATTTTTAATCTGATCGAAATTGAATTCCGGTTGAGCCAGAACAAAAACCGACTTGAAAAAACAAAGAAATAAAATTAATCCTTTATAAACCATTCTCAATAAGGTTGATCGTTAACATACAGAATAGTTTTAGCAAGCTTTCCGGTAACCGGGTCATTTATTATCGAATTTCCCTGCTTCTCGTCTAGCAGATAGTTCTCCTGCTTTACAAGGATGCCTTTCTCATTATAATATTTACAAATTCCATTTTTCATACCATAAAAGTAATTCTCCTCGGACTTTAAGTTTCCCGAATCATAGTATGTTTTTACGGCACCCTCTTCTTCATGTGCTTTATAATTTCTTTCAATATTAATTTTCCCGTTCGAATGATAAAATACATAACGCCCATCGTATAACCCATTTACAATATTAAAATCGACCGACATGTTTCCATTTTCATAGTAAGCAACTATATGAGCCGTCTCGTTTTTTACAGGAATTTCAGGAACATAATTTCCCGATTTATTTTTATAAGTGTAAGCGGTAATTACTCCTTCCTTAAAAAGTAAACGCACTCTCTCCATGCCGTCGCTGCTATAATAATAAAAATATCCGTCTTTTTCATCATGCATAAAATTGCCTATTCGACTAGGTTTACCTGAATCATGGAAAAATGTCTCCTTTCCTTCAACATCGCCGCTTTTGTAAATACGTTCATACATGGTTTTACCGCTCTCGTAAAAACTATGATACACACTGTCGATTTCATCATTCTTATAATAATACACTTCTTTATTATTACCGTTTTCAAAATAGACTGTTGCCAATCCGGTCCTGTCACCACCTGAAAAATTTAAGGAGTACGATGGTTTCCCGTTAGAAAAGTAATTGACCCATTTCCCATCTTTATTACCATACTTATAAAATCCATCAGAGCGAGGTTTACCATTCATAAAAACCAATTTATATTCACCTGTACCTTTGTCTATTTTTGTTTTTGAAATGACTTTCCCTACTGTGTCATATCCTAATGTCATTACAAACACATCATCGGAATTATAAAATTGCTCGAAATCAAGTCTTCCCCTGGTATCATAATATTCTACGACCCCTATAATTTCATCATTCAGATAATACATATTGCTCCTGATCGTACCGTTCGGATAATAAGATTTCCACACGCCCTGTCTTTGGTCTTCTACAAACCATCCTTCTTCCTCCTTATTATTATTCTTATAAAACAATGTGTAATATCCTTCAAGCTTACCATCCTTATAATTTGCAATTGTCTTTAAATTACCGTTTTTGAAGTAGTTTCGATTTTCACCATTGAGATTATCATCAGCATACATCTCCTCGCTTCGTTTCTGTCCGTTAGAATAATAGTAAATCCACGTACCGGATAATTTACCTTTAACCATGCTCCCCTCCGATGCTTTCGTTACGCCATCGGGATAGTAACTAACAAGCTTTAGTATGCCCCCGGATTCTTCACCCTTTGAGACAATTTTACCCGATTTATCGAAGTATTTATAATTTTTAAGTCTGCCATCACCATACTCTCTCTCAGAAACTTTTATTCCATCATCGTCATAGTTGGTTGTGATTCCATTCAGAATACCATTTGAATAATTATAAACAGTTTTAGGTTTACCATTTTCATAGTACTCCTTCCACCCGCCGGTTGGCTTCCCCGCCTTAAAATTCCCTTGATTCATTAGTTTTCCATTCTCATGGTAGTAGTTGAATTCACCTTCATTCGCACCATTGATAACACTTCCTTCCATTTCAAGTGCGCCGCTTTCATAATATCTTTTTACACTTCCATTTTCCTTCCCTCGTGTAAATTTTGTCACGTAGAACTGATTACCATTTGAATGATATTCTTTATAGTCCCCATCGTAATCACCATTCGCCAGATTTAATTCCTTCTTCACCTTGCCATTTCTAAAATAAACAATTGCTTTCCCATTATTCACATTGCTTACCATATTCTGAGTTACTGAGATATTTCCGCCCGGGAAATAACTTTCTTTTAATCCTTCCATATTCCCTTTTACAATGCTAGCTTTTTCCTTTATGACCCCATTTTCATAATATAAAATATATGGACCTGTGATATTACCACTCTCGTAATTAA
>CAZAON010000251.1:0-9409 GCA_964486655.1 uncultured Flavobacteriales bacterium | reverse complement strand
CAACTGATCCTTTTTTACCACAAAGTCAGGATTCGGGGTTGAATCATTCTCAACCTGACTTTCCACCTGAACTTTAGATACATTTCCATCCTTAACCTTTTTCTCCTCACTGCCGGTAGTTTCGACTGTAACCTTTTCCGCATCCGCTTTCTGAACCTGTTCCCTTCTGTTAAAACTCCATTTAAAATAATTCTGCTTCATGCCTGTGGAGCCCGGACCGATATATTCCCATAAAATAATTCCGCTTCCGGTTAAAACCAGAAAAGTAATTATCAGCATCAATGAAAAAGGAATCAACCTTTTTTTATATCCTGTCGCTTCGACAACAAGGTGTAATAACCTCTGATCCTCACCCTCGCAAATTCCTTCGATAAGCTTGTTGTGAAAACTGACTTCCTTTTTAAACCGATCATCGTTTTCAAGTCTGTTGAGAAAGTCACGCAGTTCAATACCTGTCAGAGTATTGTCCAGGTACCGGTCAACCAGCAGTTTTTCTTCCTGAGACAACATTAGTTAGACTGAATATTTAAACGAGCACGAACAATATTTTCGAAGACTGCAAAAGCTTTATTGAATTCGAAGTGAGCAATAACAGGATTGCTGAATTCAAGTCTGGCAGCAATAAGTTCAAATGACAGGTTTTCGCAATAACGCGCGGTGAGTATTTTCCGGGATTGCTCATCAACGATAGAAAAACAGGAAATAATTATTTCTTTTTCGCCGGGTAAGAAATTGGCTTCAGCTTTTACAGCATCGGTATCTGTCAGATGATCCCTTATTGAGTTGAACAGAAAATGTTCGAAGTCAACATTCGGCGATATTTTATTTCGTTGAATTTCCCTGCAGACATCAATCAGGATTTTACCGAAGACCTTTGGGGTGTCCTTATTTCTATAGCCCCGTCTGCGCAGCAACTTCCGTGCAGCTTCAAAATATCTTTTGGATAAATAAAACAAAACTGTTTCATCACCGTTTTGTATAGAAGTAATTATTTGCTGATTGGAAAGGCGGGACATTAAATGCAAAGGTATTTATTTCGACCCACTCTCCGAAGACTGGAAATAGGAATTATGAATATCATAAATGACAATATTTCAACTGTATCAAACAGGTTGACAGAACTCCTGGAATTATTGACAGTTAAAGTTCCTGTTTTTTGCTTTATCTTAAGAAAATATTAACTGAATCATTCATTTATGCTTCATTGAGCAAGGGGGACTTTTGTTGGCATAAAAATTGAAAAAAAGCAACGAATTTAAAAAACCAAAGATATGATGAACACAATCAAAAGAGGGGTTGCAACCCTGCTAATCGCAACCATTGGAGGCTTAGGTGGCGCATATATCTATACATCCCAGAAAGCCCGTGATACAAAAATCTCAGATCGTCAAAATTTTCAATTTGTCAATCTCCCTTCCACTGAGAGCGGACTAACAGACTTTACCAAGGCTGCTGAAATGTCGGTACATGCCGTAGTTCACGTTAAAACCACTTACAATACCCAAACAAATTATAACCCATTTGGTATAGATCCTTTTGACTTTTGGGGTCGTCAGAGACAAAATTCTCCTCAACAGTCAAGCGGATCGGGAGTCATAATAACCGATGACGGTTATATCGTAACAAATAATCACGTTGTGGAAAATGCGGATAAAGTGGAAGTAACTTTAAACGACAACCATTCCTATTCTGCCAAGGTTATTGGTACAGATCCTTCGACAGACCTTGCGCTTTTAAAAATTGACGAAAAGAATCTGCCATTTGTTAGTTATGGAAATTCCGATAATGTGAGAGTTGGTGAATGGGTGTTGGCCGTAGGCAACCCGTTTAACCTGACTTCAACTGTAACGGCGGGTATCATTAGCGCGAAAGCAAGAAACATCGGAATCCTTCCCGACCAGTATAAAATTGAATCCTTTTTACAGACAGATGCGGCAGTGAACCCGGGTAACAGCGGTGGCGCATTGGTTAATACAAGAGGCGAGCTGGTTGGAATTAACTCAGCGATCGCTTCAACAACAGGATCGTATTCGGGTTACTCTTTCGCGATTCCGGTAAACCTGGTTAAGAAAGTCGTTGACGACCTGGTGGAATTCGGATCGGTTCAAAGAGGATTTATCGGGGTCAGCATAACCGATATTGACAACCGTCTCGTTGAAGATAAGGGTATCAAACAAACCCAGGGTGTTTATGTGTCAGGTCTTACGAAAGACGGAGCTGCAGAATCGGCAGGAATTCAGGAAGGCGACATAATTACAAAAATCGGTGATGTCACTATCAACTCAACACCGCAACTGCAGGAGCAAATTGGCCGCTTCCGTCCGGGCGACAAAGTAGCAGTAACCGTGCTTCGTGGCGATAAAGAAAAAGTCGTTGCCGTAACGCTTAGAAATAAAGAAGGCGATACAAGAATAATCCGCAGCGAACAAGCCGTAAACATGCTAGGGGCCACATTTGAAAATGCATCATCAGATGAAAAATCAAAGCTCGGACTTCGCGGAGGCGTTAAAGTTTCGAAATTACTTGCGGGAAAATTGAGGGCGGCCGGAATAAAAGAAGGATTCATAATTACATCAATCGACAAAAAACAAATTAATTCAACCGATGATCTTGAATCAATTTTGAAAACCAAACAAGGCGGAGTCTTAATTGAAGGTGTTTACCCTAACGGATTAAAGGCTTATTACGGATTTGGCATATAAAAATAAATAAAGGATCGATTTTTGATAGGAATGAGAGCCGGTAAACGGCTCTCATTTTTTTAGAACATTGTTTAACATCCGCATAGAAATACTTGCTTCGCTTTGGGTGAAAACGTATCTTTGCGACACTCGAAAAAATGTTTTTTTCTCCATTTTTGTGTTTTTAACCAATAAATTGCTCGTCAAATAAACTATGCGTCAGCTAAAAATAACCAAATCGATCACCAACCGCGAAAGCCAGTCCCTTGAGAAATATCTTCAGGAAATTGGTCGCGAAGAACTTATAACCGCCGAAGAGGAAGTACGTCTCGCAAGGCGAATAAAAGAAGGCGATCAGGTTGCCTTAGACCGTTTAACGAAGGCTAATTTACGTTTCGTAGTTTCTGTTGCTAAACAGTACCAGAATCAGGGTCTCAGTTTGCCCGATTTAATAAATGAGGGTAATCTCGGACTTATCAAAGCCGCCAAGCGTTTCGATGAAACTCGCGGATTCAAATTTATTTCTTATGCCGTATGGTGGATTCGTCAGAGTATCCTTCAGGCTTTGGCAGAACAATCACGTATCGTTCGCCTTCCTCTTAACCAGGTTGGATCACTAAATAAAATTTCTAAGGCGTATTCAAAACTTGAGCAGGAATTCGAGCGCGAACCTTCTCCGGAAGAATTGGCCAAAATTTTAGATATACCGACTGAAAAGATTGCAGACACCATGCGTGTCAGCGGTAAACATGTTTCAATGGATGCTCCATTCGTTCAGGGCGAAGACAACAGTCTTATCGATGTACTGGAGAATGCGGATTCGCCGCGTGCCGACGGTTTACTGATGAACGAATCGCTACAAAAAGAAATCGACCGTTCTTTAAGTACACTTACTGAGAGGGAACGTGAAGTCATTAAGTTGTTCTTCGGAATCGGAATGCAGCATGGATTAACGCTTGAGGAGATCGGGGCGAAATTTGACCTGACCCGGGAGCGTGTCAGACAGATAAAAGAAAAAGCTATCCGCAGGCTTCGTCACAAGTCGAGAAGCCGTCTGCTTAAAGCATACCTCGGATAAAAAATCAAAATCAGCTTTCCCAACCGAAAGCTGATTTTTTATTTATACCCACACTTAACATAAACATCATGTCATTAGACGCATTAAAAGATCAAACATCTACAGTTAACTTTAAGGACAATTATGAAAATGGCCTGGCTGACTGGATTCAGCAGGAGAAATCTGCAATTGCGTTGATACACGTTGCAGGAACACTTTGGTTCGATAAATCGGTCGAACTGGTACTTTTCCGTAACCAACTTGTTGACCGAAGCGCAAGTGAAATTTTGAAGCTGCACGATTACGCCAATCAGGTAATTAAAAAACCTTTAAACGTAATCGACACGCTGATGCTTGCCAAAGAAATGAACAAGCTTGAGCTGGCGCCATCACGAATTGATATCGGACGACTAGGTGCTGAGTGGATTCAGGAAAGAAAAAATTATAAAACGGCAACTGACTTCATTTCGGATAAACTGAAAAATTTCATTGGACGCGAGAAACGTGTGATGATTCCGAAAGATGTGGTGCTATACGGATTTGGACGGATCGGTCGTCTCGTAATGCGCGAACTCATAGCTCAGGCCGGTAAAGGCGAACAATTAAGACTGAGAGCAGTCGTAACAAGAAATGACAGCGACGAAGACATTATGAAGCGCGCCGACCTGTTACGAAACGACTCAGTACACGGAGCATTTCCGGGAACAGTAACAGTTGATCTGAAAAATAAGGCACTTGTCGTAAACGGACATTGCGTTCACATGATAGCTGCGAAAGATCCATCAAATATAGATTATACTCAGTGGGGAATTCACGATGCGCTTATCATCGATAATACAGGAGTTGTTCGTGATCGCGAAGGATTAAGTCAGCATCTGAAATCCAAGGGTGTCAGTAAAGTACTTCTTACGGCACCGGGTAAAGGAGATGTGCCGAATGTTGTATTCGGCGTAAACGAAGAGGCTTTTGACCACAGCAATGAGAATATCTTCTCGGCTGCATCCTGTACAACAAATGCAATTGTTCCCGTGCTTGCAGTTATAGAAAAGGAACTTGGAATTGAAAAAGGTCATATTGAAACTATTCACTCCTATACTAATGACCAGAATCTTTTGGATAACTACCACAAGAAATACCGTCGTGGAAGATCAGCTCCATTAAATATGGTGATTACAGAAACCGGAGCTGACAAAGCAGTTGCGAAAGTGTTACCCCCGTTAGCCGGAAAGCTAACAGGTAATGCGGTTCGTGTTCCGACTCCCGATGTTTCATTAGCGATTCTTAATCTTACTGTTAAGAAAGAGACAAGCAAAGACGGAGTTAATGATGTACTTCGAAACGCGGCATTGCATGGCGAACTCGTTGAACAGATTCAATACTCAGTTTCAAACGAACTGGTATCTTCTGACCTTGTAGGAAATTCCTGCGCTTCAATAGTTGACAGTCCGGCCACAATCGTTTCCAAAGACGGTAAAAGCCTTGTGCTCTATGTATGGTACGATAATGAATACGGTTACAGCCGCCAGGTAATTCGTTATGCTAAATACCTTGCTGATGTGATCAGGCTGAGATACTATTAATCATTTAAGAATAAACTTACTGACCTCCAAATCCCGTCAACACCATCTTATACTCCACTCCCGAAACCACTACTCCGCTTCGCTTGCCGAGGTCATCACGCTGTTTGAAAACCAGTCCAATCCCTGTAGCATAAATTTCTTTACCGAAAATTCTTGATATAAAATTATTCTCGTCTACCTGTAAAACAGAAAGCGTTGAGTCGAATGAAAGGCCATTTAAAACACCGGGTTGATGAAAATACTCGTAAGAATTAATTTCTTCATCGTAAGTATTGGCATCATTTACATTCCATGAAATAGAAGAGTTGATTGGAAACGAAAGTTTATGAAAGCTAACATTATCTTCGGTGCGGTAAGCATTAATTGAATTTAATCTTTGTGTCCAAACACATGAAAGTCTCCAGATTTCAAGTGTATCATTACGGCGATATCTCTTAATTATTTCTGTCTGTCTCCCGGCATTGTCAATAAATGATGAGTCAATTACCTCTTTGATATAAAAGTGGTATGAATAAACCGAGTCATCATTATTGTTATCATTTTCGGAGTGGTAAACCGAATCAACCTCATACTCTGTCCATGTCCCGATTTTAACCGGAAAATAATTATACGAAACGGTAGGAACGGTAATTACTTCCTTCTTACAACTATAGTAGGAAAGCAAGATGCCAATTGCCAGGGCACAAAAAGAAAGTTTACTGATTTTGTTCATTCTTCGTTATCGATGCGATAAATCCACCGCCGATAACGTCATCATCCTCATAGAATACGGTACTCTGACCGGGAGCTACAGCACTGACAGGAGCATGGAAGGTAACCTTCATTTGATTTCCTTCCATCCTGATAGTTGAGGCAGTACCTTTATCCTTGTACCTAATGCGCGTTATGGCTTCAATCTCAGTTTCTAACGAAGCATATTTAATAAGGTTTATGTCTCTTGCCCAAAGTTCCTGCTTTTCCAGCTCTTCAAACGAACCCAGCACAACAACATTATTTTTAGGCTGAATATCAATTACATATGCTGGTGAACCTAAAGCAATTTCAAGCCCTTTTCTCTGACCGATTGTATAAAACGGGAAACCCCTGTGTTTTCCTAAAATCTCACCCTTCGAATTAACGAAAAGTCCGCCCTCCAGTTTCTCCTCAATTCCCTCAACCCTGTTTTTCAAAAATGAACGATAGTCGTTATCCGGAATAAAGCAAATTTCGTACGATTCAGCCTTTTTGGCCAGGTCATGAAAACCCATTTCAGCTGCCATGGCCCTGATCTCGGTTTTATGATACTTGCCGACGGGAAAAATCGTGCGTGAAAGGCAGGCCTGGCTAACACCCCATAAAACATAACTTTGGTCTTTAGAGGCATCTTTTCCTTTACTGATCACATACCGGCCATTCAATTCCCGAACATTCGCATAATGTCCCGTTGCGATAAACTCACAATCGAGCATGTCTGCTCTTTTAAGCAATGCGTCCCATTTGATATGGGTATTGCATTTCACACAGGGATTCGGAGTTCGTCCCGCCAGGTATTCGTCTACAAAGTCATTAATTACATGATCACCGAATTCTTTACGAATATCAATGATATAATGTGGAAAGCCCTTTTCAACAGCAATAGCTCTGGCATCATTTATTGAATCGAGGGAACAACATC
This sequence comes from uncultured Flavobacteriales bacterium, assembly GCA_964486655.1. GTDB lineage: Bacteria > Bacteroidota > Bacteroidia > AKYH767-A > 2013-40CM-41-45 > JADKIH01. Next base: position 2,437 of record CAZAON010000251.1, on the reverse strand, counting down.
CCGTCTCTTTTTTGGAACTCCCCGAAGATGTATAATCCCATGTCTTCATGGTCATCCCCACGACTTCATAACCCTCCTCATGAAGTAGCATGGCCGAAACCGAACTGTCAATTCCGCCACTCATTGCCATTAAAACTCTTCCTTTTTTGCTCACTTGTTGTACTCGGGGCTTTCAGGTTCCACTTAATTATTCCAAAATTCCAATATTCCAGGATTCCAGGATTCCGGGTTCGGTTATAACCCGGGATTTTGGAATTTTTGGAATATCAACCGCAAAGGTACGGTTTATACCCTGATTATTTTTCCGTTTCCGGAATCGGAGCAGGTTCTGGCGGCAGATCTTTGAGGATTCCTTTTATAAATTCTTCCTGCTTTTCGATTTCGCCATTGTCCTTGTAGGTTATCCAAATTCCGTGTTTATCACCTGCTTTATAAACACCCTGCTGCCACACTTTTCCATTCGAAAAATAAAGTGTCACTTTGCCTTCTAACTGATCATTAACCATTTTCCCATCGAATCGCAAGGTTCCGTTATCGAAAAACTTTTTATACGGTCCGTTCTTCTTTCCTGCTTTATAAACTTCCGATTCGGCTACATTCCCATTCGGGTAATAAATTTTCCAGGTGCCTTCCCTGACACCTTTTTTGTAATACTCTTCTGAACTTATTTTCCCGCTGCTGCCATTGTAATAGGTCCAGGTGCTGTCTTTCAGATTATCTATATATTTTCCTTTTGCGATCAACTGTGCACTGTCGTTGTAAAGAGTTGCGAAACTGATATCCGTTAATCCACGAAACGTCAGCACCGACTGTCGCTGACCGTTTTTATGAAATGTGTTAAATACTCCTACATGTTTTCCGTCCTTATAATGACCCTCAGAAAACAGCTGGTCATTCGAATAATACTTTCTCCATAAACCCTGCTTTTTGCCTTTTGCGTCGACACGATTGATTGTATCTCCCTTGAATACCTGGTATGTCTGCGCTTTGGAGTTTAAATAGCAAAGTGTAATAATCAGAATTGTGACGAATAATTTCATATGACAAATATAACAACGCTTTCAGGATGGCAATATTGAAATGAGATGTTCTACATTTTTTCACGCTAATTAGGAAATCTACGTTTAAGAGAACTGCAATATCATTTGAATAATACCATCAGCAAAATCAACGTGATCACTTATTCATAATATTTCTTAGTGTAATCCAAAAGTCATAAAATATGTTAAAGCAAAGCCCGATTTTGGACCTCTGAAAATTTAATTACATTGCGATCTGTAAATCAAAAAAATATATGAATACACCCTCGGCTAATAACGGACATCCACGCGGACTTTACCTGCTATTCTTCACTGAAATGTGGGAACGATTCAGTTATTATGGAATGCGTGCCATATTTATTTTGTACATGACCAAAGCTTTGTTTTTCGATAAAGCACTGGCATCAAATATTTATGGAAGCTTTACAGGATTAGTATACCTCACACCGTTATTGGGAGGTTACTTATGCGATAAATACTGGGGAAACCGTCGTAGTATTTTGATTGGAGGAATTATGATGGCGGCCGGACAATTTTTATTGTTCATGAGTGGCAGTGCCGTTACAGAAGGCGTACAAAGCGCTGCAGCGGTTTCTTATATGTGGATGGGGCTCACACTTCTTATTATCGGAAACGGATTTTTCAAGCCGAACATTTCCACGATGGTTGGTCAGTTGTATCCGAAAAATGATTCACGAATTGACGGGGCTTTTACGATTTTCTATATGGGTATTAACCTGGGAGCATTCTTCTCCCCACTGGTTTGCGGAAGCTTGGGCGATACGGGTAACATTGCTGATTTCAAGTACGGGTTTTTAGCGGCCGCAATTGGAATGGTTGTGAGTACAATCTCATTTGAAATATTAAAAAACAAACACCTTAAAGGACCTGATGGAAATTCAATCGGAATGCCGGTTGCAAAAGTTCCGGCTAAAACTTATGGCGTCATCATTGGTTCTATCGCTTTGGTTTTTGCACTGTTGAATTTCCAGCTGATTGTTAAAGCAATTTTTGGCGCAGATGCAGTTGCTGATCCGAATTCACTCGGACATACCATTGCGAATATAGATCTGGTTGCATACCTGATTTATTTATCAATCGTAGCGATGCCGTTGATCATACTAACTGATAAAAGTCTGACTAAAGATGAACGTGAAAGGATCATTGTCATCTTCATACTTGCCTTTTTCGTAATATTCTTCTGGGCATGTTTTGAGCAGGCCGGTGCTTCATTGACATTATTCGCCGATCAGCAGGTTGACAGAGCAATATCCATAAACGTCAATCAGTATCTGATCATGGGATTGGCCATTCTGATTTGCTTCTACTTGTCAAAAGCGTTGGGCTGGTTTTTTGAATGGTCAAAGAAAACTATCCTCAGTACACAAATCCTTTTA
>CAZAON010000250.1:0-9031 GCA_964486655.1 uncultured Flavobacteriales bacterium | reverse complement strand
CCCGATACACCGTTGATCCGGCCACCGGACAATGGATAAACTGTCGCATTATTATCATTTCTTGTTACCCAGAATTGAAATGGAATGTCATTTTCAATCGGACCGTAATAATTAAATATGACTTCATGCAAAGAATCAGTTGTGCAATATGGTCCTGTGTTTTGCAATATCTGTGGATTATTCAAATGTCCTACCATATTTGTGCTGGAGAACCAATGAGCTCCTCCGGGCTGAACATTATTTTGTCTTGGAGTTCCAAACGCTACATTCGGATCATTTCTCCAATGCGAATAATATGATTCTTCGCCGGTGAAAATATTATTATAAGGAGAAAGCGGAAACCAAATTCCTGTCCAGTCGACAGTTCCTCCCGTGTTATAACTCTCTGCATAAATTATTGGATGAAAGTCGGTACTATCCCTTGTTAAAGAATTCTCAAAGACATTTTGTTCTGCAATGTTTATCGTACCCGGATCAACAACAAACCACGCGTGTTGAATTCTGTCAGCTTTTGCCGGCTGCGGATTTGTACAGGTTGCGCATGGAGAACAGGAAGAACAGCCATCAATAGTTCTAACTACATTAATAGTCGGATTACAGGCATACAAATCAGCCAGGTATGTTTCGGTAATTATCGGGTTGCCGGGATGAGCAAGATTATAATTTTCCTTAAAGTCATACATCCTGTCGAGTATGCTAACAAAATTGGGGAATTCAACTACACATGATTGCCAGAATTCATATTCTATATTAACTACGTCAATATCTGATTGTGGATGTCTGATTAAATATGTTTCGAGAGAATCGAAAAAATTTTCAGAGCCGCCTATTGCTCCCAGCTGATCTATTCCAAATTGTGATTTTGCTTTTCTTAAGAAGCGGTCGAGATGATCCTCAAGATCAACTTTGCGTTGAAGATTTTCATCCCAAACCATAAAGTTGCGACCCAATATTCTGTGCATATCAAACATGGCCAGATAAGTAATGTGATTTTCGGCAGCATATTTAAGCAGGGCATCTTCTTTCTCAAATATTCCATCATGATCCGAATCAACTCCCAAAATGCTGAATGCGGGATCTACGATGGAACTATTGTTTACGTCTGTTTTAACAAATTTATCGACATACATTCCGCGATGTGGATTGGGTTCGGGAGCAAATTGCGCGAAAAGATTGATATTTATCAATAAGAATAACACTATAAAGATTTTTTTCAAACGGAGAACCGCTAAAGATTTGACTTAAACGGATGCTTAAAGATGGCGAATTATTCCGAATAAAAAGAATAATTACCTTTATTTACGATTGTCCGATTCGATATCTTTTAACACTTACCAATGCAAAAGCTGTTTACTCTTCTTTTAATTTTTACTCCGCGGAATTCAAACCATGATAACGGGAATTGGAGTATATTATCCTGACGGTAGTGAAACACAACGCATCGGTATTGTTCCTGATAGTGAAAATGATATATATACTTGCGACTAAATAATTGTATTGAATAAATTAGGATTAATTTTAACTTTACAATTAAAATAATGAGTACAAAAATTTCCATACGTTTTTTTGACGACCGTGAGGTGCGTGCGCTATGGGACGAACAAAATGCCAAGTGGTGGTTTTCGGTATTGGACATTGTAGCTGTGCTTACCGACCAAAACGATTACTCCAAAACCCGTAACTACTGGAAATATCTTAAATCTAAACTGAAAAAGGAAAATAGTGAAGTGGTTAGTGCTACTACCCAGTTGAAACTATTGGCTCCGGATGGCAAAAGTCGCTTGTCGGATATGCTCGATTATAAGGGTATTATTGCATTAGGCAAAACTTTTCCGGGCACAAAAGCCAACCGCTTTATTGATTGGTTTACATACAGCGAAGAAAGTATAGACGGAAAAAGTAAGACCAAGGCATATGCGCTATTTGAAAGTTCTTTTATAAAAAGTATTGAAATTGGCACTACCCGGGGGTTGCAACAAATACATGCCTATCTGTTTGGTGGACTTTATGACTTTGCGGGACAAATCAGGCAGAAAAATATTTCTAAAGGAGGATTTCAGTTTGCTGTATCACGCTTCCTTGGTGACACTCTTAAAAAAATAGATGAAATGCCTGAAACAACTTTTGAAGAGATTGTTGCAAAATATATAGAAATGAACATTGCTCATCCATTTATGAAAGGGATTGATTATTCCTACTACTACGAAGAAAATTAATATAAAATCCCGGCAAAAATTAAAACACCGTCTCGTTTTCTTGTAATACTTTCCTTCGCCACCGTCTATTTAGTCTGGGGCTCAACTTATTTTTTCATTCTTCTCGCATTAAAGGGATTTCCACCGATGCTGCTTGGCGCATTCCGGTTTTTAATGGCTGGTACACTAATGCTCAGCTGGAGTTTATTCCGTGGAGAAAAAATTTTTAATAAAAAAGACATTCTGCATTCTGCCATAAGCGGAACATTAATGCTGTTTGTTGGAACCGGTGTTGTGATTTGGGTTGAACAGGTATTGCCCAGTGCATTAGTTGCAATTCTTGTTTCCGGTGCTCCGTTTTGGTTTATATTATTGGATAAACGTGCCTGGAGTGTTAGCTTCAGGAGTAAGTCAACTATTGCCGGACTTATCATCGGGTTTATAGGGATTATACTTCTGTTCTGGGAAAAGATGAATGGTCTTTACAATGGAACAGGCGTTCAATCAGAAATCGGTTCCATGTTTTTAATTTTAATAGGCTCATTAAGCTGGACATTCGGTTCTATTTTTTCAAAATACAATCCGTCAAGCGGGTCCAATACCGTAAATGCCGGATGGCAAATGTTTGCCGCGGGAATTCCTTTTACGATCGGTAGTTTAATTACAGGTGAAACCGCCGACTTCAGCTGGTCAAATGTTTCGACTGAAGCATGGCTTTCTATCTGGTATCTGATTCTCTTTGGTTCCATTGCAGCGTATACCGCATATATCTGGCTATTACAGGTAAGACCATCTACGCAGGTTAGTACTTATGCATATGTAAATCCGGTAGTCGCTGTTTTATTGGGCGTTGCTTTTGCGTCGGAAAAAATTTCATTATTGCAAATATCCGGACTTGCTATAATTCTTGGAAGTGTACTTCTGATAAATCTGGCCAAGTACAGACTTATTAAAAAGTATTTATAAAATTTTTTATGTCTCTGTCTGATTTTGACTGAGAGCCTGCCTTTTTTCCAGGAATAAATATTATCAACATGTCGTATAAAATTATACCTTTCAATTATGAAAAAACTATTGATCATTTTACTTTGCCTGAATTTCATTAATTCTTTAAATGCCCAATCAATTTTTCAACACGGGTATGGCAACAACAGAAATGAACGCTGTCAGTCAATTTGGCCTACAAAAGACGGAGGTTACCTGCTTAACGGAGCATCTACTTCATTTGGTAACGGGGACGTAGACGCACTTATCGTAAGAGTCGACGCACTGGGAAATATTCTCTGGTCGAATTCATGCGGAACGGCAGCGAATGAAATTCCGACCTATGCTGTAGAAACATTTGATAACAAATTTACCTTTATCGGTTCAACGGATACCTCGGCACCGGGAACTTTAACAAACGGACTGCTCTTCAAGACCGACTCTGCCGGTAATTTCCTGTGGGCAAAATCATTCGGCGGAATAAACAGCGAAACAGCTACGAAAATTATTGAGCTGCCCGATCATGGTTATGCAATAACAGGTTCTACCGAAAGTTATGGATCGGGTTCGTCGGATATCTATTTTATGAGGACAGATCAAAATGGAGATACACTCTTTACAAGAATATACGGCTCAGCGGATAATGAGGCAAGTAAATCAATGACTACAACCCGCGATGGTGGTTACATAATTTGCGGTAAAAGTTCGGCTTTCATAAGCGGTCAGCTAGTCATCACAGCATTTTTAGTACGAATTGATTCAACCGGCAATTTGTTATGGTCAAAATTATATGGCGATTCATTATTTCAGGAAGCTCAATCGGTGGTAGAAACAGCCGACAGCGGATTCATCGTTTGTGGTTCGAGAGATTTTACAAGTAACGGTAATTATGATATCCTCTTATTCAAAACAGATATATCAGGAAATATACAATGGTCAAAAACATATGGCGGCAATAAAGGAGAAGGAAGTTATGCAGTACATTTGAACGAAGACGGAACTTATGTTTTGTCGGGTTATACGAACAGCATGGGTATCGGACACAGGGGCGATGACAGCACAAATATCTTCCTGATGAAAACTGATGCATGGGGTGATACACTCTGGACACGAACTTACGGTGACAGTCTGCAGGAAGAAGCTTTCCTGAGTGAGAAAACATTGGATGGCGGATTCATCCTGTCAGGCTTTAGCGATTATCACAATGCAGACAGTTCGCAGATGTTCGTCATTAAAACGGATGATCTGGGATTTAGCGGTTGTTATACTTATACTTCTCATCCTGTTATTGTAACAGATCTTTTAGCACAAACAAATGCGAACTACATTCAGACTTCGGGAATGAACATCGATACACTTAGTCTGATTACCATTAACCGCTTGGTCCCAGATTCAACTTATTGCCTGATCACCAACGTAAATGAAATTCCCGAAAAATATTCGTATAAGCTTTTTCCGAATCCGGTAACGGATCGCTTATTTGTCAGTTTTCATTCAAAATCATCGCAATTAAATAATTCAACCAATTTCATTCGAATAAATGTCTATAATATTGTCGGTGAACAAATCTCTGCTTATCATTTTATTAATACCTCCGGAAATTACTTAGAACTGGATATTTCCTCGCTCATGCAGGGGATTTACCTGCTGGAAATTCAAACACAAAGTGAAACCATTATCAGGAAGTTTATAAAATCATATTAGCTCTTAAAATATTATGATTAAAATATTTTTCTCAATGCTCCTCCTATCGGGATTATTGAATGTAAATGCGCAACAAATAACCTACCCTATAACGGAGAAGATTCCGGTTACCGATACCATCTGGGGTAGGCCGGTTGAAGATCCATATCGCTGGCTGGAAGACATTCGCAGTGATAAAACCGCCAATTGGCTAACAACTCAGGAAGAACTAACAAAAAAGTATTCAGGTAAACTTTCCGAAAGTCTTGGCGAACATCTGACTAATTATTCCCGAATTAAATCGAAAAATGTCTCCAAACACGGTAAATATTATTTTAGCTCCCGGACATTAGAGATTAATAAACCACCTGCTCTGTACTACCATCCGACTCGGGATGAAGAGCCAAAATTTTTATTCGACCCTTCAACATTAGGAAATGGAATCGCTGTCGACGGAATTTCAATTTCTCCGGATAATAAAATTCTTGCTCTTCTTTTATCCAGGAACGGTGGCGACTGGAAGACTATACGCTTCATCAGCATCGATGACCGCAAACTTTTAGAAGACTCAGTCATACATGTGAAATTCAGTCCGATTTACTGGTCTGAAAACGGCATATTTTACATCGAGTATGACGTAAAAAATACCGATGAATCATTCACGTCACAAATTCAAATTAAGGCTCTCAGGTATCATACTTTAAATTCTGCCCAGGAAAGTGATGTGATCGTCTACACGCCGAAAAGTAAATATGACGGGTTTAAATATAAAGTAACTCCATCAAACAAATATCTTATTTTATCGCGTGCAACGGAAAGATCGGAAAAGAAAACTAAAATTGTTTCTTACCGGTCTCTGCCACTAAATAACCAGGAAGAATTCAAGGAGATTATTCATGTCGAAGGAGATTATTATTACGGTGTGTTGGGAGAAATTGGAGACAAACTTATTATTTCATCAAACAGGAATGCTCCAAACGGTGTTATCTACAAATGCGATCCGAAAAAATTAAATTCACTGGAAAAATTAATTCCTCAATATAAAGAACAACTGGTAAGTGCTGAATTAATCAGCGGTAACAAAATTATTTCACTGTACAACGGAGACAAGCGTTCTTTCGCCGTAATTTTTGATTCAACCGGAGCAAAATTAAAATCCTGGATGATCCCCGAAGGTTTTTCATTCAGCGGATTATCATATGTTCCCGGAGACAGTGTATTAATATATACTTTCAATTCATTTTTTAATCCTTCATCCGTATACGAGGTAAATTTAAACACACTTGAACAAACATCATTATCAAAGACAATTGTGCCGTTCAGTTATAATGAATTAGTGACTGAAATAGTTTACTATTATTCCAAAGACAGTACTAAAATTCCAATGTACTTAACCCATAAGAAAAATATTAAGCTAAATGAGAATAATCCAACGATACTGTATGGTTATGGCGGATTTGGAATCAGCACCAATCCTTTCTTTGATGTAAGCAACATTCCGTTTTTAAACAGCGGTGGAATTTTAGCAGTTCCGAAGCTTCGTGGTGGTGGCGATTTTCCTAATTGGCATGAACTTGGAATGAAACTTAATAAGCAAAATACATTCGATGATTTTATTTCGGCCGCTGAATACCTGATCGCTAATAAGTATACAAATCCCAAGAAGCTTGCGATTATGGGTGGCTCAAATGGCGGATTGCTTGTAGGCGCATGCATGACACAGAGGCCTGAATTATTCGGTGCAGCAGTATCAATAGCCGGCGTATTAGATATGATGCGATATCATCTTTTTAATATCGGTTACGTATATGAAGATGAATACGGCAATATTGAAGACTCAACCGAATTTATTAATCTTGCAACGTATTCTCCTGTCCAGAATGTTAAAAAGGGAGTTGATTATCCACCCACTTTATTGATTGCATCAAACAACGATGATCGCGTAAATCCATTTCATTCATTTAAATTTTTATCTCAATTACAGGAAAAGGGCTCTGGAAAAAATCCATACATATTATTTTATCAGGAAAATGCGGGACATACGGGAAATAGGGTTTTCGAGGATAGAATGAAAATTAAGTCAATAACGTATTCCTTTATATACAAATATCTTGGAATGGAGGGAAAAGTGTATTTTGAAGATTAATTATCACCGAAGATAATAAAGTGTCTTGTTACCTGTCGGTCGGTATAATCCGTCTGGCTGATCCGGTTAGAATTTTTTGGAAAGCCAATTGGTATCGTGTCAAATGCGATTCGTGTAATTGAAAAAATCAGCTTATTTAGAAATATCTGGCCATACTCATTGCCAACGATGCAAGTAGAACTAAAACGGCTGTAGCATTTATGGCCTTGAATAATTTCGTTCGCAATTTCTGCAGTTCCTGCATTTGTTCCGGCGAGGGCGGACCGCCTTTCTCAGCTGCTGCCTTCCCAATTGCTGCCATTTTAGCGACAGACGGGCGATTAACAAACATTCCGATTAAATATGCAATGAGTGCGAATGTTGCGCCGGTGCTGATTACAATTCCATGCGGTGTGCCAAACCATTCAGCTGTAAATCCGCCCGAAAGTCTTTCGATAAGCAATATCCCTCCTAATACTGTCAGCGTACCGGCAAGTGTCATAATGGTCGGCATGCTATTAGTGCGAGAAAGCTGCTGCATAAATTTTCCCCCATCCGGTCCGAGTGCTCTCACAGCTGGCGCGATAAACAAGGCAAGATACATTACTCCACCTGCCCATAAAATTGAACTTACGATATGAATGATTCGAAGAAAGATTAAATATTCCATGTGGTGTGTGTTTAGGGTTTAGCAAATTAAAATAAATTTTTAATACGGTTGAACAAGTATTTTACTCCTGTAGTATTTTACTCCGTCAAAAACCTGCAAAATATATACTCCATTTAAAATTGCCGGTTTTATGCTCTTTTCGGTTTCACTTAAAATTTTGTCATTATAAACAATATTTCCAAGTTCCGAATAGATTTCAATTTTACCATTTTTTATAGCATGCGGTAAAATAATGGAAATCTTTCCTGTTGTTGGATTAGGAAAAACCAGCAATGTTGAATTATTATTATTGGATTCAATTCCAACAGGAAAACACAGTGTATTAAGATAAGTTACAGAATTACCTGTTGAAACCACAAATGACCTGTTGGCGTTTTCAAAAGGAGCATTTGAAGGTGTGAAAGAATACGAATTAACAACAGGAGCAGGATTTGTCAATATGGGAAGATAGTCTGAATAATTGCAACCTGAATTTCCCAGCGAGTCAGTCTTAAGTAGAAACAATTTATCATTACCGAATATTGAATCTGTGCAAATACCTGAAACCAAATAACCCCCATCATTTGTTTCGAGAATATTTGAAATAAGTGTGTTTATACTTCCAACATAATATCGCTTTGACCAGACCGGATAACCGAGACTATCTGTTTTAATAATGACATTCTCTCCGCATGCAATGTATCCCTTGTCAGTCGTTTGCCCGACATAAGTGAAATTATGAATGCTGTCTCCTAAACTAATGTCATATGCGAATGTCCATAAAGTATCACCTGCGTCATTCACCCTTATCAGCCATGGAATTTGCGGACTATTTGAATTACCGAAGGAACCGGCAATAATATATCCGCCATCAGTTGTCGCGCTTACTGAATGAATTTCATTATTGGTGTATGAAGTCGAATAGATCTTATACCAAAGTCCACTTCCTGTTTGACTGAATCTAAAAAAAGAATTTACATATGCCGACCCGGTAAAAAATGTATTGCCAACAATAAATCCGCTGTCTGTTGTTTGAGTAAATGAATTAAATGTACTTGCCACCCTGACAGTCCAGAGAGTATCTCCGGTTGAATTAGTTTTGAAACATAACGGAACCTGTTGCTGAAATTGTGTGTGGCTGGTCATACTTACGAAATATCCCCCATCATATGTTTGCCTGGCAGATGCAAAATGAACCCTGCCGCCAAATGTAGTTGCAACATTGAAAAACTTACTCCATATAACGCCTCCAGTTGAATCTGTTTTGAGGAGTAATAAATCATTAAGATTATTGCCCAGGCTGTCTATGCCACCTGCGATAATAAATCCCCCATCATCTGTCAAATTAATATCATAACCAAATTCATTATCTGCCCCACCGATTAATATTGTCCA
>CAZAON010000249.1:0-17243 GCA_964486655.1 uncultured Flavobacteriales bacterium | reverse complement strand
GACGTGACCGTTCATTTCATTTCGGTACTCAGGAATATAAGATCATCGGAATGATTTCCCATCTGGGACCACAATTAGGCGTCGCCGATGGTATTGCACTTGCCAATCTCCTGCAGCAAAACGGAAGAGTCACCGCCGTTTTCTCGGGTGACGGCGGTACGAGCGAAGGTGATTTTCACGAAAGTCTTAACGTAGCTGCCGTCTGGAACCTGCCTGTCATTTTTGTAATTGAAAATAACGGGTACGGACTCTCAACTCCTTCGAATGAACAATTCCGGATGAAGCAATTCATCGATAAAGGCATCGGGTACGGAATGGAAGCGGTTCAGATCGATGGGAATAATATCCTTGAATCATATACCACTTTTACCAAGCTCGCCGAATCCATTCGCAAAAATCCGCGACCGGTTTTACTCGAATGCCTGACATTCAGAATGAGGGGACATGAAGAAGCTTCGGGTACTAAATATGTCCCCCAGACATTGTTTGATGAATGGGGTAAAAAAGATCCGCTCAATAATTATGAGAATTTTTTGCTGAAAGAAAAAGTTATAGATGAAGCCTTTATTGCCTTGACCCGCAGGGATATAAAGAATGAAATCGAGAAAAATCTTGAGATTAGTTTTGCAGAGGAAAATCCGCCGGTGAATACAGCAACCGAGTTAAATGATATGTATGACCTTCATGTTCCTGCAGTCATTTCTCCAAAGACTTCATCCAAAAAGGAAATGCGTTTCCTGGATGCGATTACCGACGGAATGCGACAGGCTTTCCGCAAATTCGACAACCTGGTCATTATGGGACAGGATATTGCCGAATACGGTGGTGTCTTTAAAGCAACCCAGGGATTTGTCGAAGAATTCGGAAAAAGCCGTATCAGAAATACTCCCATTTGCGAATCGGCCATTGTCGGTGCCGCCCAGGGCCTGGCTATAAACGGAATGAAGGCAATCGTTGAAATGCAATTCGCCGATTTCGTGACATGCGGATTCAACCAGATCGTAAACAACCTCGCTAAAACTCATTACCGCTGGGGCCAATCGGTTGATGTCGTCGTTCGAATGCCAACAGGCGCCGGTGTTAATGCAGGTCCGTTTCACAGTCAGTCGAACGAAGCCTGGTTTGTTCACACTCCCGGACTAAAAGTTGTTTACCCTGCATTTCCTTCCGATGCAAAAGGACTATTAATTGCTTCGATTGAAGATCCGAACCCTGTCATGTTTTTCGAACACAAAGCTCTTTATAGAAGCATTCACGAAGAGGTTTTCGAAGATTATTATTCTGTCGAAATCGGAAAAGCAAAAACTGTCAGAGAAGGTAAAGATGTTTCCATAATCACATACGGACTTGGAGTTCACTGGGCAATGGAAGTTCTTGACAGGAATAAAAATATTTCGGCCGATCTTATTGACTTGCGAACGTTGTTGCCATGGGATAAAGAAGCAGTTGAAGCCTCTGTCCGCAAAACAGGCAGAGTGATCATTTTACATGAAGATACACTGGTAGGAGGAATAGGAGGTGAAATTTCAGCTCATATTTCTCAATATTGTTTTCAATCACTCGATGCTCCTGTTATGCGCTCTGCAAGTCTGGATACTCCGGTACCTATGAATGTGGATCTGGAAGATAATTTTTTGCCGAAGAAGAGATTTGAGGAAGAACTAAAATCTCTGCTAAACTATTGATAAATTCAGTAATCCTGTTTCAGGCTTGCTCAATTTTCATTCTTTAGTTTCACTTCCTTCTTGTCTTTCTCTGCAATCAGATCTGCAACCGGAGCTTGTTTCATTAGCTTCAAAAGCTTAACAAAGTTTGCTTTATTACCGGGAAGATCAACTGAATTATAAACGCTGAATTTCTCTCTTGTCGTTAAATGCCAGCTCAATGAAATATCCTGTTCTTTAGTAGGCAGTTCAAATTTTACGAAATCGAATTTTCCGTTGAACCAGCCTTTCGCATACTCATAGGCCTCATCCTGATTGTAATCCTGAATGGTTAACAGGTTACCGTAAATATTTCCAAGTGGAGTGACAATGTTCTCAATGAAAGTCATCGGCTTTTTCTGTTCGATCGGACGAGATTTATGTGAATCACGAATGTCAACGAAAATAACACCACTCGTGTTTTTTTCAATCCACTCGCGGAATACAAACAGGAATTTTAAGGAAGTTTTTAATCCCGTATTATCTCTGATTCCCGCATCCATTACCTGTATCATCGGCTCACTCGGCAAGCTAACGGCAGGAAGAATATAAGGGAAGGTGGCATTCATTCTCAAAACTGAAGTATAGCGGATGTTATCGGCGTTTTGCTTCGCGAATAACTTCCGGAATTCCACTTCATCAATAGTTAATTCGAAATCAAAAGTTGAATCTTCCTTATGTTCCGTCAGGTAACTGATGTCCTGAGGCGAAATCAACAATCGTCGTCCGTCATTAACAATAGTAGGAGAGAAGATCATCATCGGAATTAATGCTTTCTCTTCAGCCTGCTTGTAAGCCGATAAAGGCTTGTGAAGCACGTATCCCGTATTCTCGTTTAACTGCTGCTCGAATGCATAAGCACGGTCTTTCGCGAATTTCGTTTCACCTTCCCTGAATTTCTGAACATTCAGAAACAGGTCGGTAACCGTTACACTGAATGCTATCGGATTCAATAAATCCCTGCCGATGTTTAACAGATTCTTTTTGCTGTTATCGCTTTTCGAAAGTCCAAGTTTTTCCTGCAAATAAAGTTCACGGTAATAGGCTGCCCCGATCATTCCGCCCGAAGCACCCGAAATAAGCTGAGTGCTTTTCGAAAAATTATTATCCGTTAAACTATCCGCCATCTGCATTAACCTGTATGTCCAGATTGATGCACGCAATCCTCCGCCTGAACAATTCACAAAAATCATTTTAGGCTTTTCATTGCTGGTTATAAATTTCTGCTTCCAATGCTCAAGTATCTCAAGCGTTGCCGCATAATCCTTTGAAACCTGCTCCTCATTTCTCATTTCATTAAAATGAGCGATACTGTATGCGGTCTTACCTTTTGAGTACTCTAATCCGTATGCCTTATTGTCCGAATAAAACCAGCCATACTGTGAGATGTAGTTAATGGCGATAATCAAAATAATCAGAAACGTTGTTGCCCACGCCTTTAACCAGAATCGGAAGGCACTGCTTAACATTATAAGCATTGAGAAGATCAGCAACACACTTGCACCGGCTGGAATCTTAAACAAAGAATAGTCCTTGAACAATCCCATCAGAATAAACAGTCCGAACACAATCAATTCCATTATTGCCGCATTCAGATGATTCTGTCTGAATACCGAATCAACCATTTCCGCCGAATAATGTGCTGTTGCCCTCACAAGTTTTACCTTAAAAGGCGATGCCATATAGGTATCAACTCTCCAGCTTTTTTCTGAACGGAATTTCTTAGCAATACCTCTGAAGTTTCTTTTTTCTGTATGCAACAGATGCTCCGCGAAAGGGGCATTCGGATCGGCATCAGAAGATTGCATACCGAACATCAGAATCACATCTTTATTCGTCCTGAAAAAATAAGTCAGTGTGACCATGATAATCACTGCCAGACCGATAATAAATCCCATGACCTGCGAAACAATCATCCAGGCCGATTGATACTCGTTATTGATCTGGAAAACTATGATATTCGACAGGTATACAATAACGAACAGCAGCGGTACAATAAAATTATTGATAGAGAACTTCAGGAAGGGACGTGAAAGCGTCGCTATAAAAGGAAACCGGAATCCGTTTATGATATAACTCGAAATATTGTATACCATCACGAATATTCCCGTCGCTAATCCCATAATGAAAAACGAGGAAAAGCCCACCGTTCCCATATATTCGGGATCCAGGAAAAGAAATGGTATTCCGAATGTATTGGCAATGGAACCGGTTACCCAGCCAAACAAAACTACCCAATACAAAAGCAACAAGTGATTCTTCTTGATAAGAACAATCACGAGTTGAATCGGGAAGGAATAGATTAACCGGTTAAACTCTCTTGTCGTCCACATACTTTCTGCAACGCAGGTTGTTATTGAATATTACAGTAAGTTACTGCACTTTCTCATCGGAATGTAAAAAATCTTGCTGACCGAGCACAGATCTGATTTCATCCTAATAATAATACGACTATAGACAGCAAAAGTTGGAGCTATTATTTTATTTTTCCTTCAACAATCTTCAGAATTTCTTCCTCGTTTTTAATGGCGCTCAAACGCATTTCACCTGCTGTTTTTAGCACATTATTACGAAAAGTCTCATCCTTTAGTCCGCCCGCGTTTATTTTAACATTCAGATAGGCCCCTATAACCGCCGTACGGGCGCATAAAATTCCTACACCCGCATCCGAAACCGAATTCGGATTGCCGTTTTCGGCCATGGCTTTAATAATTTCCATTGACTCAAGCGAAAGTTTCATCACTTGAAGCGGTACTTCAATCGCATAGCGCGTGGCAGCTTCAATGGCCTCCGAACGGATTTTCTTTTCGGAATCTGTTCCTTTTGGCATACCAAAGCCATCCATAATTCTGTTAAAGGCTCTTGTATCCTCATCTGCCAGGTGCAATAATTGTTTCTTGATTGCCTGTCCCTTATCAGCCCAGTCAGAAAATTCCTTCCATCTTTCATCCCAGCCCTTTTTATGAGAAGATAAATTGGCTACCATCGTTCCCAATGCGATTCCCATGGCACCAACGACGGCCGAAATGGTTCCGCCACCCGGAGCCGGCGATTCTGAAGCAGTTTCATCCGTAAAATCAGCCACAGTCATGCTCACTAACCTGTCATCGTTCTTCTCTTTGAGCAAATATTCGATTATTCTTTCATTTGGATTGAAGGGAGAAAGCTCATCCAGACCGAGCGATTTTATGGCAATTCTTACAAGTTCTTTTTCCGATACTCCCGATGACCTGTTTTGCTTTTCAAGGAAAAACTTACCCGCATCTGTTATCGCCTTCAATGGTACCAGTCCGACCAGCTCCGAACCCGTAACACGCATTCCTCTTCTGATCGCACTCTTTTCACATTCGTCAAATGCAATGTGCATCGGCGTGTCATTGATGTTCGTAAGGTTCATGCTAACCTGAGCAAGACCGTACTCTTCAATAAACCAACCAATCGCTTTTACCGATTTGCAGGTACCGGGCTGAACTATTTCTTCTCCTTTTTCATTTTTCACTTTCCGTCCGTTTTCTCTCACATCAAATGCGACTGAATTGGCACGACGGACAGAAGTCGTATTCAGATTCACATTGTATGCGACGAGGAAATCACGGGCACCGATAACGGTGGCGCCGCTCTTTGCGGGAAATTCGGCCGGACCGAAATCAGGTTTCCATTCAGGCAATTTTATCTTATTGAAAAAGCCTTCGTATTCACCGGCACGAATGATACTTAAATTTTTACGGGCAGGGTTTGATTGTGCTGACTCATACAGATAAACAGGAATCTTTAAATCGTTTCCGACTCTCTCAGCCAGTTGTTTCGCAAACTTTACAGTCTCTTCCATACTGATATTGGCAATCGGAATGAGCGGACAAACATCAGTGGCACCCATTCGCGGATGTTCGCCTTTATGCTTGCTCATATCAATGATCTCGGCTGCCTTTTTAATGGCTCTGTAAGCTGCTTCAATGACTACCGAAGGTTCACCTACAAAGGTCACAACAGTACGGTTGGTCGCTTTGCCCGGATCAACATTTAATAATCGTACTCCCTCAACGGTTTCAATGACATCTGTAATCTGTTTAATGATGGCTAAATCGCGGCCCTCACTGAAATTAGGTACGCATTCGATAAGTTGTTTCATGAGTGGTTTTGGGTTATGGGTTTTGGGTTTCAGGTTGCACCATCTTCAAAAATCAAATATCTTCAATCGTTTGTTCAGAGTTCAGACTGTTGACAGTTTTCAGGTGCGAATTGCAAGTCATAAGACTGAGCGGTGTCAATTTTCGATCGCAAGTTAACACCTTGAATTCACCGTACAAATTTTCCCTAAACCCTAAACCGTTAACCGATAACTTTCCCATTCAGAATAACCACATCGACCGGATTAAATCCGAATGAATAAGGAATGTAAGCATAGGAGGGAGCGGGTTTGGTAATGAAGACATTCGCGAGTTTTCCTGCAGCGATACTTCCAAGTTTATGACTTACGCCCATGGCATAGGCGGAATTTGTCGTGGCAGCGATAATTGATTCTTCGGGTGTCATCTTATACAGGATGCATGCAAAAGAAACCATCTGATTCATATTTCCTGAGGGACAACTTCCCGGATTGTAATCAGACGAAATTGCAACCGGTAATCCCGCATTGATCATTTTTCTTGCAGGCGGATTTTGCAGACCGAGAAAGAATTGAGCGCCCGGTAAGAGCACAGGCATTGTTGAAGAAGTCTTTAACAAATCTATATCGTTATCATTTGCAAACTCCAGGTGGTCGACACTAATTGCATTTGAACGAACACCTGCTTCAATTCCGCCGCTATGACTCAATTGTTCGGCATGAACCTTTGGGATCAGACTTCTTTTTCCGGCTGCTTCAAAGAGCCTTAATGTATCTTCTTTTGTAAAATAATTGTTCTCACAAAAAATATCACAATACTCGGCCAGATTTTCGGCCTCAATGGCCGGTAACATCTCATCGATAATCAGGTTAAGATAACCGTTCTTATTTCCTTTATACTCTGAGGGTATAGCATGCGCGCCAAGAAATGTCGCTTTGATAGTGAGCTTACTCTTTTCCTTTAGTTGTGCGATAACCCTGAGCATTTTTAATTCTGATTTCAGATCCAGACCATATCCGCTCTTGATCTCAACCGCTCCGGTTCCGTGTAGCATCATCTCATTTAATCGTAATGATGCTTGTTCAAAAAGTTCCTGCTCAGATGCCTTGCGCAGCTTCTCGGCAGAATTCAGAATACCACCGCCACGTTGATATATTTCTTCATAGGTAAGTCCGTTTATCCGGTCTGTAAATTCCTGTTCCCTGCTTCCCGCATAGACAATATGAGTATGCGCGTCGCACCAGGCCGGAAATACCATTTTACCTGTTGCATCTATTTCAGTCAGATTCCGGTGACTCGTACGGATAGTATTGAGAGTCTCTGCAGTTGACTTGCCGAATGAATGAATGTGATCATCAACAATTAAAAGATATGCATTCTCCATTTCAACAAGGGAACTCATCTCATATCCGCTGAATTTTAACCTGGGCTTGTCCTCTGTATGAACAAGGAAACGGATATTATAAATAAGAATGCTCATGGGCGGCGAAATTACGGTAAATAATGTAGAATGAAAACCCGATAGCGTGTGAAGAAATTGAATTGATTACTCACGATTGTTAGTTAGCAAGTTGTTAGTTCATAGTCTTTAATCCTCAGACTTCAATCTTCAATTTTGTTAATTTTGCCACATGGCTGGAAACTCTTTCGGTAAGGTTTTTACTCTAACAACATTTGGAGAATCACATGGGACTGCAATTGGCGGAGTTATTGATGGTTGTCCGGCCGGATTACCAATTGATTTGTCACTTATTGAAAAACAGTTATCCAGGAGAAAGCCCGGACAGTCGGTAATAACCACTTCAAGGAATGAAGATGATGGTTTTGAAATTTTATCCGGAATATTCGAAGGCAAAACCACCGGCGCGCCGATAGGATTTATTATCCGGAATAAAGATCAGAGGCCATCTGATTATGATGCTTTGAAGGAAGTATTTCGTCCTTCACATTCCGACTTCACCTGGACAACAAAATTCGGCTTCAGAGATCACAGAGGTGGTGGCCGCTCAAGTGCCAGAGAAACTGCTTCAAGAGTTTTAGGTGGCGCTATTGCTGCTCAGTTGTTATCAATTTACGGAATAAAGATTCAGGCATTCGTTAAACAAGTTGGAAGCATCAAACTGGATAAGCCTTATAAAGAATTGGACCTGAGTAAGACAGATGATAATATAGTAAGGTGTCCCGATAAGTCAACATCCGGTAAAATGATTGAGCTGATATCTGAATTAAAAAATAAGGGAGAATCAACAGGTGGTGTAATTCAATGCGTCATTTCAAATGTGCCGGTCGGATTGGGAGAACCTGTATTCGACAAACTTCATGCTGATCTTGGCAAGGCAATGTTAAGTATCAATGCAGTACATGGTTTCGAATACGGTAGTGGTTTTTCCGGAGCTTCCATGAAAGGTTCTGAACATAACGATGAATTTACAACAGATCCGGATGGTAAAATTATTACTGCAACAAACCGTTCAGGAGGTATACAGGGTGGAATTTCTAACGGAATGGATATTTATTTCAATGTCGCATTCAAACCCGTTGCCACAATTTTACAGAAGCAAAATACGGTAAACACATCAGGCGAGTCTGCAGAACTAAGCGTTTCGGGCCGTCATGATCCATGTGTTGTTCCAAGAGCCGTTCCGATTGTTGAAAGCATGGCCGCTTTGGTTCTGGCCGATCATCTTCTTCGAAACCGTCTTTCTAAAATTAATCAATAGTCAAAAAAATAAATTTCATCAATGAAAAAAGCAATAAAGTGGATCGCCATTATTTTAGGATTACTGTTAGTTATTCTGATAGCAGTACCGTTTTTATTTAAGGATAAAATTATATCAGTAGTCAAGGAGGAAGCAAATAAGAATCTGAATGCGAAGTTTGATTTAGCCGGATTGGATCTTTCACTCATTCGTAATTTCCCGAACCTGTCAATTCAGATTGAAAAACTGAGTATTACCAATTTTGCGCCGTTTACGGGTGACACGCTGATTTATGCAGGATCGCTTGCATTAACGGTTGATGTAATGAGTGTGATCAATGGATCGCAAATTGAAATTAAATCAATTTCAGTGGTTGATCCTGTCATGAACTTTTTAGTGAATAAGGCCGGAAAAGCGAATTGGGATATTGCCAAGCCTTCTCCTGCACAAGCGGGATCAGGCGAGACTTCCGCCTTCAAAGGCAGATTGCAGAAATACTCCATCAGCAATGGAAGGATCTTATACGACGATCAGACAATGCCTTTCCGTTTAATGCTAAATGGAGTTAACCATACAGGTAACGGAGACTTTACCCAGGACCTTTTTGTTCTCAGCACTAAAACCAATGTAAATAGCGCCGACATGGCTTATGGCGGAGTCGGATATATCAGTCGTGCAAAGGCGGAAATCCTGGCCGATCTGGATATAGACATGAAAAACATGAAGTTTACATTCAAGGATAATAAAATTGCACTGAATGCTCTTGATCTGGGTGTGAACGGTTGGGTTGCCATGCCTGATACAAACATAGACATGGACCTGAAATTTTCGGCCGCGCAATCTGATTTCAAAAATTTTATTTCAATGATTCCCGCAGTGTACTCCGATGGATTCAAAGACATGAAGTCATCAGGTAAAATGGCACTGAACGGATATATCAAAGGAAGATACAATGCAGGTTCGATGCCGGGCTTCGGCATTAACCTGAACATTGATAACGGAATGTTTCAGTACCCGTCACTGCCATCATCTGTAAAAAATGTTTTTGTCGATCTTAAAATTGATAATGCCGATGGTGTTCCGGATCATACTTACATCAATCTTTCCAGGATGCATATGGAAATGAACGGCGATCCGTTCGATGCTAAACTTGTTTTGAAAACACCTGTCAGCGATCCCGATATCGATGCTTTCATGAAAGGCAAGATTGATCTGGGAAGCATTCAGAAACTCGTTCCATTGGAAAAAGGTACCGCTTTGAGCGGAATTATTACGGCGGATCTGACGATCAAAGGTCGTATGTCTACAATAGAGAAGAAACAATATGAGCAATTCAATGCAAGCGGTAACTTCGGAATCAGGGGAATGAATTATTCATCGGCCGATATGAAACAGCCGGTTACCATCAATGCCATGCAGCTTTCCTTTAATCCGCGTAATGTTACTCTCAGTCAGTTTTCATCCCGTGTTGGCAAAAGCGATTTTTCTGCTACCGGAACACTCGACAATTTTCTGTCCTATGCTTTGAAAGATGAGTTACTTAAAGGATCTCTTGTTCTGAATTCCAAAACTATTGACATGAATGAATTCATGGGCACCGAAGCAACCGCTACAACAACGGATACCACTAAGTCAACCGTGTTCGATGTTCCCGGCAATATTGATTTCACCCTTTCTGCAGGAATCGGAACACTCATTTATCAGAATCTAACCATCAGTAATATTAGCGGGAAACTGGTCATTAAAGACAAGGCAATCCGTATGAATGATATTATCATGCAATTGCTCGAAGGAACAATGACGCTAAATGGCGGATATACATCGGCCGACATAAAGAAACCATCATTTGATTTCGCGATCAAAGCAAAGGATTTCGATATTCAGAAAGTCGTAACATCATTCGAGACGGTTCAGAAACTTGCGCCGATTGCAAAGAACTGTACCGGTAAATTCTCTGTCAATATGAATGTTGCTTCGATTCTGGATAATCAGATGTCACCGGTCATGAATACTCTTTCCGGTTCGGGTAAACTCGCAACCGGAACGGTAGTTGTCAGTAATTTCCCAGCATTTAACAAAGTTGCTGATGCGTTGAAGATGGATTCATGGAAAAAATTTCAGATTCCTCCAGTAAATCCTTCTTTCAAATTTGTTAACGGAAGAGTTTTCGTTGATCCGTTCGACATGAATGTAAACGGAATAAAAGCGACAGTAGCCGGATCAAATGGTTTCGACCAGACTATAGATTATACGATGGCAACGCAAATTCCGCGCAGTGCTTTCGGCGGAGCGGCAAACGGCGTATTGAATAATCTTCTTGCGTCAGCAAATTCTAAAGGTGCTAACCTTTCTGTCGGAGAAGTGATTCCTGTCAACCTGAAAATCGGCGGTACCGTAAATAATCCGACAGTTGGCACCGACCTCAACCAGGCAGGAGCAAAGGTCATGGATGATATGAAAGCAAAAGCGGCGGAAGCAGCTGAAAAATTAAAGGCCGAAGCTGAAGCAAAGGCAAGGGCAGAAGCAGACAAACTGAAAAAGGAAGGCGAAGCCAAACTGAATGCTGAAAAAGAAAAAGCTCAGGCCGAAGCCGATCGACTTAAGAAAGAAGCAGAGGCTAAAGCAAAAGCAGAAGCGGAAAAGCAAAAGAAGGAAGCTGAAAAGAAAGCAGCAGATGAATTGAAAAAATTGAATCCATTTAAAAAGTAATTTGTGAATATTAAGTTGTTCAGGTCAAGGTTAATTTTAACCCCGTTTGTTGGTGCCTGCTTAATTTGTTTATCATCATTCGGACAAACAACCTGTCCCAAGTCGACAAATAAAAAAGCAATAAATCATTTTCAGGACGCAACGGATTTATACAAAGACCGAAAGTATGAGGATGCCAGGAACCTTGTCTCTAAAGCAATCGACGAGGATCCTGAATTCGCCGACGCCTATCTTTTACAAGGTAATATCGCTTTGAAAAAACGGGATGACAAGGTGATGGAAGACAGCTATAAGAAAGTCATAGAGCTGTGCCCTGATCTTGAGCCCGATGTTTATTTTCAGTTAGGATGGCTCTACTATGATCTGAAGAAGTATAAAGAATCAGAAACTCAGTTGAAGGCATTTCTCGATTTTGACAAGATCAATGAAGAGCATGCGAAAAGAGCAGAAACCATGCTGATGCGGGCAAAATTATACGCACATCCTGTTCCTTTTAATCCCGTTCCTGTCAAGGATATTTCTTCTGCCGATCCCGAATACCTGCCGTACATTTCTCCTGATAACACGATGGCATTTTTTACACGTCGTTTTGAGATGAAAGAACGGAATATGCTCACTGCCCAAAGCGTTGAGAAGTTTATGATCGCTCACCTTCAGACCGATGGAAAATACGATCAGGGTAAACCCATGCAGCCGCCGTTTAACTCAGGATTCAATAATAATGAAGGCGGCGCTGCAATTACCATTGATAACAAACATCTATTTTTTACTGTTAATGTCAAAGGCAACTTTGATATTTGTACTTCCGATTTTGTTAATGGTCAGTGGACTGATATCCGTAATCTTGGTCCGAAAGTAAATGATCCAAAGCAATGGGATTCTCAGCCATCAATCTCTTCCGATGCAAAAACATTGTACTTCGCTTCCTCAAGGGATTCATTAACCGGAATTGATATCTACAAAACCACCAAGGATGAAAACGGCGAATGGAAAAAAGCCGTTAAGATTAGTCCGGTTATTAATACGAACGGAAATGAAAAATCTCCGTTTATGCATAGCGATAGCCGTACTCTCTATTTTTCGTCAGACAGTCTGCCCGGACTGGGAGGATTTGATATTTACAAATGCCAAATGGATTCGGCAGGTAACTGGACAAAGCCCGTTAATCTCGGATATCCGATTAATACGGATGCCGATGAAGTCGGATTTTTTGTAAGTCTCGATGGTAAAACCGGATACTTTGCTTCAAACAAATTAAGTAAAGGGGCAAGTGGTTATGATATTTATTCCTTCGATTTGTATAATGAGGCGCGTCCTAACCGTGTTTATTTTCAAAAGGGTGATGTAAACGGACCAGAAGACAATGGACCGATAGCCGCGACAATAGAAGTAAAGGATGCAATTACAAAAAAGCTGACCAAGATTGACGTTGATTCAGTCACCGGTGAATATGCCTTTGTTGTCGATTTTAAGCATGATATCATAGTTTCTGTAAAGAAGGAAGGTTATGCATTCGAGTCAAAGTATGTATCTGAAAAAGATACTGAAAATTTAAAACCGCAATTGGTCGATCTTCCTTTAAAGAAACTTGAAGTAGGGGGACAGTATACCATAAACGATATTCTTTTTGCGACGAATAGTTTTGAACTGAATGATACAATCAAAACTGTTCTGGCCGAATTTATTGAATACCTTCAGCAAAATCCAAAGTTGAATGTTGCTTTACAGGGCCATACAGATAATGTAGGTAATCCGGCCAGTAACATGGTACTCTCCGAAAACCGCGCTAAGGCCGTGTTCGAATATTTGGTATCAAATTCAATAGATCGTTCACGTGTATCTTACAAGGGATTCGGTGAAACAAAACCAATTGCAGACAATAGTACTGAAGCAGGCAGAGCCAAAAACAGGCGGACTGTTTTTGTTGTGACATCGAAATAGTATCAGAAATATTTTGGGATCTGAAAAAAAGTTTGGTATTATTTCTGTTAAGTCGCTCTTCAATATGGAAATATCCCGTTTCCATCATCAAAGAAAAAATCCATAAATTATGAAAACGAAAATTGTATTATTCCTTATTCTGTTAGTTGCATTGCAAACGTATGCCGAAAATTCAAAGGAAGTACTCACTTCCGATGTAACCGATGTAAAGGTTTTTTTATCCGGTGCACAGGTAAACCGAACATTTAAAACTACAGTCGACGAAGGTGTAACAACACTTGCGGTTACAGAGTTATCCTCACAGATTGATGCAAACTCCATTACGGCGACTTCAGGAGGCGAAGCTATGATTCTTTCAACTTCATTTTCTCTTGATTATTTAAAGGAGCCACGCATGACTCCTCAATTAAAATCACTTAAGGATTCTTTGGAAAAGCTCACCGACAATTTGAACGAATTAAACATGCTAAAGTCAGTATATAACGAAGAAGTCGCCATGCTGAATGCGAATAAAGCTGTAGGTGGAAGCAATGTAGGTGTAAACTTCGAAAACCTGCAAAAAGTAATTGACTTTTACCGCAACAGAATGATTGATGTGAAAGGTAAGATAACTGATATAGATAAAAAGACAGCCAAACTGAACGATAAAATCCGCCGCATCAATGAACAAATAGACCAGGAGAACGGCAAGCTGAACAGACCGTTTGGTACAATTTTAATTACGGTTTCCGCGAAGGTTCGCTCGACGGTAAATTTCGAGTTAAGTTATTTTGCACGCGGAGCCTCATGGAGACCATCGTATGACATACGTTCTAAAAATGTTTCAAGCACTGTAAATCTTTTATATAAAGCCAATGTAAATCAGAATACCGGAGAAGACTGGAAAAATGTGCATGTGTCTCTTTCAACCGGTAACCCGACTCTGGGCGGAACAAAACCAACATTGCGACCATGGTATCTGAGAATAGTAGAACCCGTTCAGACTATCTATCAGCTTGAAGGAAAAGCTAAAAGCAGAAAGGATGCTGCTCCGATGATGGAACAATCTGTAGTAACCGGAGGTGTTCCTGCATCGTTTGATGATATGGTTGTGATGGAGGAAAATCAGCTTGTCACTGAATTTGACATACAGCTTCCTTACACCGTTTTATCAAACGGAAAAGATGTGATGATGGATATTCAATCACACAACCTGCCTGCATCATATGCTTATTATACAACTCCGAAAATGGATAAAGACGCTTTCCTCATTGCTAACATTACAGGTTGGGAAAAGTTAAGCCTCTTACCGGGAAATGCGAATGTCTATCTCGAGAACAGTTACGTCGGTGAATCATATGTCAATCCTTCCGTTACAACCGATACTTTGCAACTGTCATTCGGAAGAGATAAACGAATCATCGTTAAGCGTGAAAAGGTAAAGGATATGAACTCTACAAAATTCATCGGTGGTAATGTAGAGAAAGACTTTTTATTTGAAACAACCATTCGCAATACCAAGAAGGATAATGTTACGATTACCATCGAAGACCAGATTCCTCTTTCAACCGATGAGAACATCAAAATCACCAAGGGAGAATTATCAGGTGGAAACCTGAATGCCGAAACCGGAATGATCAACTGGAAGATCGAACTTAAACCCGGCGAGACAAAAAGTATAAGGTTGGGATATAAGGTGAAATATCCGAAGGATAAACAGATACCGGGACTTTAAATTGAATCTTGAAGATTGAATATTGAAGAAAGTGTGTTTAAGCCTAAATCTTCAATCTTCAATCTTCAATTTTTTTTTTCAATATCTTCAGTTTGCTTACGTTGTGATATTTCCTTTGCTTTGTAGTATCCCGAAGGCCTTATTGTGAACAAGCTGTTAATCTTATTATTGCTTTTTTCCGCTTTAAATGCGACTTCGCAGTGTATAACGTCATATCCGTATACTGAAAGTTTTGAAACCGGTACTGCCAACTGGCAAAGTGGTGGAACTAATAACGACTGGACCTGGGGAAGCCCTGCAAAGCCGGTGATTAATTCAGCCGGGGCAGGAGTGAATTGCTGGATAACAGGAGGAACTGTCGCTTCATTCTACAACCTTGGAGAAAGATCATGGGTGGAAAGTCCGTGCTTCGATTTTACAGGCGTAGTCAAGCCCTATATTTCTTTTCTTATTTTTTGGGAAACAGAACGTACATACGATGGCGGTAATTTGCAATACTCAATAAGTGGAGGCTCCTGGGTCACTTTAGGTTCGGTGAATGAAACCGATACATGCACAACAAAAAACTGGTACAACACTTCGAATATCACAAATCTCGGTCCGGTAGCAGGTACACCCCAGGGATGGTCCGGTACAATTTCTCCAACATCGGGTTCGTGCAATGGCGGTAATGGAAGCGGCGGATGGAAGCGCGCATCTCATTGCCTTGTATTTTTGGCAGGCGAACCTTCGGTCAGATTCCGATTTTCATTCGGTTCGGGAACTGCCTGCAACAATTTTGACGGCATTGCTTTCGATGATATTTATATCGGCGAATCACCTGCCATTTCAGCTGACTTCATTTACACATGCATCGGTCATAATGAAATCAGATTCGAAGACACGTACAGAAATTGTTACGGATCGCGTACATGGAACTTTGATGATCCTCTTTCCTCTGACAATACTTCTTCCGCCGCAATAGCTGATCATTTATTTTCACAGGGCGGAACCTATGATATCACTCTTCAGGTTTCAGGTGGTTGTTCCCAGGATACCCAGGTTACAAAACAAATTAAGCTTTTATCATTCAATACCCAGTCAACCGATGTTTCCTGCTTCGGTTTGAATGATGGAACAGCATCAGCAGTAGCTTCGGGAGGAACCGGTTCGTACATTTATTCATGGTCACACGACCCTTCATTAAATTCGTCTCTGGCAACCGGACTGTCTGCCGGAGCTTATTCCTTAACCATCAAAGATGGTTTCTGTGATGCAATAGCGAATTTCGAAATCCAATATGGTCCGCTTGCAAATCCCACCGTAGAACTTGGCGATGACACAACTATTTGTCCCGGCTCGAAGATTATTCTGAAGGCAGCAGGTTTTAATTCTTACAAATGGCAGGACAATACAACGGATTCTTTTTATGTGGTCAGCAAAAACGGCATATATTCTTTAAACGTCAGAAATTCTGCAGGCTGCAACGCTTCAGACAGTATTGTAATTGAAGAAGACTGTATGAATGATATAGTAGTTCCCAATGCATTTACTCCGAATGGCGACGGTATTAACGAAATTTTCTTTGTCAACGGAAGCAAGACCACTGAATTTGAATTGTTCGTTTTCAATCGCTGGGGCGAAATGATTTTTCGTTCACCCGACAGGGAAATTGGATGGGATGGAACCGCGAAAGGAAATCCCGTGCAGGAAGGATTTTATAATTACCTGATCAACTATTCTCTGGGAGAGGATGAGTTAGTAAAGAGCGGCAGTGTGCTCGTCATTCGTTAATACTATTCCCATAAAAGAGCTTTTGAATGAATGCTAAATTGCTATTTTTGGCGAAATGCATTTTGCCTCAAAGTCACAAGATCACAAAGAAACACTGAGAAATAAATCTTTGAGTTATTTTCTAATAGAGTTTTGCGCCCTTACGAGAAAATTTTTAAAGTACTTGAAAATTACCTCAACAGCAAAACTACACGACTTTATAATTGTTGCCCCTTTTTCCATTATACCTTCTTTGCGCCTTCGCGCCTTCGCGAGAAAATTTTTAACCTTATTGCAAATTACCACAACCCGACATCGACACAACAATAAAATTGCTGTCCCATTTTCTATTATCTCCCCTTTGCGCCTTCGCGCCTTCGCGAGAAATTTTTTAACCCCATTGCTACTTACCACAACGCTACATCGACACAACGATAAAATTGCTGTCCAATTTTCTATTATCTCTTCTTTGCGCCTTTGCGCCTTCGCGAGAAACAATATTCCCCGCACAATGTGTGTAGCTGTAATCTTGTCAATACTTATTTTCACCCCAACAATTACACACGCAACTTTTCCATCAAACACCGATTCAATTTCCATTTTTGAAAACAGTCCGAAG
>CAZAON010000248.1:0-8148 GCA_964486655.1 uncultured Flavobacteriales bacterium | reverse complement strand
AAACAAAAAAATTATTGCAAGGTGTTTTTTCATAGTGGTTTAATGTTTGTTTTATTTTGACTTGGGTTTGAAACAGTCGTACCATTCCCATCTGATAATATTAATTTTGATAATTCGCCGAATGAAAACACAAAGGAGTTTCATCCCGATGTTTATCTCAACTATCGGATATCAAATTCCGAATGCCGACGGATTTTTATTAAATTATTGTGGGAATTTATATTTGTGTGTGATAAGTTTATTTAAAATTTTTTTGCTGTAATTCCGGGAACTAAATCGTGGAAATTAATTGTACTGTAAAAGTTCAATACAAATCTATCATAAAATATCAAAGTAACAAATCGACATGTGGATTATACGCATTCTGAAAACGCCTGTATTTATAGGCCTTACCAGCATTCTCTCCGTTCCACCGGATTTGCAATCCTGAGGAATACCATTGCGGATTTATTAATCCGCATTTATTAAATCAACTTAATTCTTGTTTTTTTAAATCAAATCAGCATTACTAAAAAAAGCAAGTATAATTACTGAATAAATTTTTATGGGTGGGAATTGCAGTGCTTTCAATTGAGCTGACAATTCACTGTAAACTTAATGTTACTGTTTCTAATAAAATACGAAGTCGGTGTAGTGTGTAGTGTAGTGTAAGTTCAAGTGTAAGAGTAAGTAAAAAAATGTGGAGCGAGTGGCTCCCGAACCTTGTTTGGAACCCCTTGATTTTACTGGGCTTTCGAGCTTCGCATCCTGATAGGGTAACTATTAGGGTAACTCTACTGTTGTGTCAAAGTACGTTTATTTGCTGGCTAATGTAACTAAAGAAGTAACATATCAATCAAGCAGCCATTTATTTAAGTATTCCAACAATTGCAAATCAGTCAATCCTGGCGAATGGGAGAATAGCTTTTTTTGAAAATTGTTCTGCTTGTCTCCTATTACTCCCCCTGCAAAGTAATTGGATATTTCTGCTGGGGAAAATACATAGAATAACGGGTCATTGGGTCTTCCAAATATCCACCGCATATACTTATCAAAATACTTTGGTTTTTTATTTAAAATTTCTGGCTGAAAACCAGCGCCATTTGCACTTCCAAAACCGATTCTCTCATTTTTAGGGGATAGATATTTTGCTTCGAGAAAGAAAAGTTTTTCAGTGGTATCATTACAAATTATCATATCAACTACATCCTTGTTTGTCAAAAGATAAACGTTCTGGTTTTTGGATGTAATTTGAGT
Source organism: uncultured Flavobacteriales bacterium (assembly GCA_964486655.1). GTDB lineage: Bacteria > Bacteroidota > Bacteroidia > AKYH767-A > 2013-40CM-41-45 > JADKIH01. Next base: position 6,912 of record CAZAON010000248.1, on the reverse strand, counting down.
AAGCACCAACTCTCTAATATAAGATTCTAATTCTAATTCAGTCGCGAACATGGTGGCGAAATACTTTTATCTTATGATGTGAATATATGTGCCGTGATGGTTTAGAAAATCTTTCTTAAAATCTTTTTCATCTACAATTCTTCTCTCTGGGTCATATAATAAAAACAGCTTATTTGAGGCTCCATATTTTATCATATCTGCTGATATTTGATTTGTAATGGAGCTTTTACTGGTTTCCTTTTTCAGCAACTTGGCTTCAATTAATAATTCAAAGTTTAAAAAAGCATGGTCCGGGACTGTTCTTGCAAAAGAAAACTTCAACGAAGGGTATTCCCTTTTATAATCTGATTCTTCAGAAACAATTAGCGCATTAATTTGGTCATTCAATTCATTTTCATGAGTTGGCTTCTTCCTTTCAAAGGCAATCGGCAGAGCCGCAGAAAGTTTACTGCAAATTTTTTCAACCAATCTTTCTACCAAAGGCTTTAGGTGAATTCTATCATCAAGAAAGGTGAAAAGAGTCCTTGGCTTTTTAGGCAATAAGATATTTTCATTTGCTCGTATTATTTTTAGTGCTGAAAAAATCTGACTACAATGCCGTTGTGTTAAATCATAAACTGTTTTGAGTTTATCATGTTCAGTTCTGCCATCGATAAATGGAATTATCTCTGGTAGAATATCAAGCAAATCATATTGAAATTGGAATTCGGATAACTGTGACAATTTAAAAGCTAATGAAACGTAGTCACACAAATGTGTATATCCCTCTTCTTCTTTTGTAGAATCCTTCCTAATGTCAGAGTCATAAATCACATCATAATCTTCCAGTCCGGCCGCAATTGAAGCAAACCTTCTGTCAATACATTGTGAGCATTCTCCGCAGTGAGTTGAAGGAGACTCCTTTTTGGATACATTGAATGTTTTTGTACAAGTGATGGTGGAATTTAGATAGTCAATCTTTCCATACTGTTTTATCTTATTAAAAACATCAGTTTTTGTGAGTGTAAAAAAAGGGTGATTGATTTTTACCGGTTTTGAAGAGATTGTTGAAAATAAAGTTTCGAGTAAATTAATTGTTTTGGGATGGGTGGTTCTACTTGCGCGGGCATTCATCATGTCCTGACGCTTAGAAAAGTTAATAGATGTCATTCCATTTTCAAAAACATTTATTTCCTTCTCATCGATAAGCGGTAATAATGAATATGCAATACAAGTGTATAAGAAGATGCGGGTTCGTTGTGTCTCTTCCGCAGCTCTTTCACCATGCAAGCTACATGAGAAAGGAAAACGTTGAACACGCGATGGATAATCTCTCTTCAGTAACTCATAAACGTTTTTTTGAATTTGAGTTACGGCAAAATTATTTGAATGATGGCTTATTAATATTAAATTCTTTTCGGTAGTATTTAAAATTTCTAATGCACCTGCAAGCGAATCCAGGCCACCAGAAAACAATGCTATAGATGTATTTTTTCTTTTTTCGAGCTCTATGTCGGCATTATCAAATAAATTGGCCTGGCCGATATCCTTGCCGCCTTCAAGAAATGTAAATTGAAAAGAAGCATCTCCGGAAACGAAGCTCAACAATGCATTCAATTGCTCAGCAACTTTTATTTTCTTCCAAAACTGATAGTCTCTAACCTTGATGAAGAAGTGAAATTTTCTTGACCAACTTTGATACTCCACTTGGTCGGATTTCCCCCTTTTTATCATTCTATCAGTCGCATAAACGTAACCTGCAATTTCCAATAAGTCTTTAGTCCGATTTTGAAAATGAAAGTTTACCTGTTTTATAAAATGTGGTAACTCAAGATTCACATTTTGCTCTTTTTTCGCTGTGTCATATGTGAATTTATGAATATGGCTCTTCGATTGCTTTTTATATTTCGCCGGAAGTGGTACGCCACCACAAAGGATGATATGTGTTTTATCATCCATTATCTGTTTTCCTCCCTCAATAATTCACTGCTTATCTTTTTAAAAGCGAATGAAAGAAAGCCTTTAATCGCTGATTCGGTAGGTGCGTCCGATTTAGCATTGTTATTATACCACCCTGCGGCATATGATTGTGCTATTTTAGCTGTCTCAAACGCATGCTTTGAAACTTCATTAACATGTGTCTCAAGTTTTTTAACAAACTGTTCTCTATCGTAAAGGGTTTTTACTTTTGATGAAAGTTCACGCTCTAAAAAATATTTTAGATATCTCTCGGTTACTTTTCCAAAAAATGTTCGGGATAGTTCACAAAAGCCTGCTCCGTTGGCTGCTTTTGTCCAAATATCAAAGGGGTTTTTGTTTCCATCGAAAATTAGTGTTTGTTGAACTTGATTTTTCAATGACCATTCACCGATTGTATCCATCATAGATTGATACGCAAACGTTGAATACTCTTTTGAATCCTGGTGAGGAGCTATATAGTCTTGTGCAGATTTTACTAATTGAAAAACACTAAAATCTTTTGAAAGAACTATCCCATTAGATTTTAAAAAGCTATTAGGGTCTGAAAGTTTAGATGCATGTACAAGAAGTACTAAAAATTTAAAAGCATTAACAACTCCGCCATCCTGTTCAATATTGTTAAATCTTGAACGAACATTTTTTGTTGTTTCCGTAGCGATATCTACAACATTGTCATTGGAAGTCGAGAAGTCTTTAATCTTCTCGACTATACTTTTCCACTTTTGTGACTTTGGTAAATAACCTACTCGTTCATGACCCATATGACTCGATTGTGACGGTCGCTAATTTAACAAAATATAGGACTGAAAGTCATGGCTCTAAAGGCAATCAAATAACCTCATCTATCTCGATTTATCAGCCAGAAATTGTCTCACCATAAGGTCCCTCGGTATTTCCTGTACTTTATCTATCTGTTTGAAAAAGTAGGGAGTATTGTTGTTAAAACATTCAGTTTTTAATTTTCTTGCCCAGTTGGTGTCGAACGGTCGCTTATGGTGTCCGCTTTCACCCTCTTGAATCACCCAATCTAATTTCCGCGCTTTCAACCAAGGCATCAACGTAATTTCTGAAAGTTGCGGCTCTACAGAAAGGAATCTTTTGCCAGTTACAGCGTCATTCCTCGCCTTCGTAGTTGTTTATCTACATCAGGAAAAAACTCATAAAGCTTTTGTAGCTTATCACAAACTTCTTTCTCCTGCGGCGGATGGAATAAGTTGTTCAATTCCAGTTCGCTTTTCTTCTCGATTTCCGAAAACGGAATTTTGAGCTTGACATAGAATTCAACGTAATGCTTGACTGTGTTCTTTGATATGCTTAGCCTATCAGCGATCTTTTTCTTGCCAATTCCTTGGGAATAGAGTTTTAAAATTTGTCGTATCTTACTCATGATGATTGGTTTATTAGCCATAAATTTTTTGAATGTTTCGTCTGGCAGTTTAGCTAACGAAATCCAAAAAACTATTGCATCAAAACAACATCATCATCAACAAAAAAGGGGGGTCAGTTTGGTCCGAAAACCAGGGGTCAGTTTACTCCGAAATAAGGGGGTCAGTTTCACCGGAATTTCCATTTGATTGTTTAATCTAAGGCCATTTTAGCCCATTTTAAAGCCCTTTCTACGCCTTTTATGAGGTCTCTCTTGACCCCTTTATTTCTTCGTATCTGGAGGCATTTTATACCCCAATATTGGCCTTTTTTAGCGAATTTCGCAGTAGGTCAAGTTCTAAATCATTACCAGGAGGCCCTAATTCTCTATCTACACTTCTATCTTCTCTATCTTGATTAGTAGCCTCATTAAGAGCCACATCATTCCTAACATCTTGACTAATACAACCAGTACGAGTCTGGTTATCTATTCTTCTATCTTATTCTCTATCTTTTATATCTATTTCCACAGCTCGTGTATCTTCATTTAGAACCCACACCGGATTTCTTGTTGACTTGGCACTATTTCTAATTGAACCATTCTTTGACATTGAATGTAAAAGATTTCTAATCTTGTTTCTCTTTTGCTTTTCATTAAGAATATCAGAAAGCTTACTCATTAAAAGTTTGTCAATTTCCTCACGACTTGCCTTCTTATAAGTTTTAAGAAATTCCATAACCATCTTTTTATAGTGGTCGTCATCAAAGGCTCTGTTTTTTATGTACGTCGCCTTATCATCGGTTGCGGCAGCAACGGTTGCTTCTACATAAAAATTAGGTTTCCTCCCTGCAATAAGTTTATCTTTTTTCAACATACCGGCCGCCTCATCGGTTATCTGTAATTTCTTTTGCACTCGGTCAAGCAAGACAACTTTTGTTAAAGGCAAATCTTTCCTTTCCATAAGCAGTTTAGAATAATTCTCATCTATTGAATGACCATAAATTTGTAATACAACTTTTTGAGGTTCGGAAAGTATATAATCTGGTAATGGGAAAAAACGATTCCGTTGTGCTAATACCATCGTATGAATTCCATAACCCAAAGTATCAATCATGCCCAAATTGACCATTGCGTGAGCAAGGAATGGATTTCGATACCGCTCAGGTGTTTTTTCTCCTTCCGTATAATCATCTGGATTCCCTTCGTAAAAGCTGCCCGCATTTGAGAAAATAAGTCGGTCTACTTTTTCGGTAACAATGACCCTACTATGTAATGAATAATCCTGATGTGCAATACAATTATGCAAGGCTTCAAGGATGGAACGCGTTTCGTATTTATTAACTGTGGTGGCAAGAAGCTCGTTGTCAGGAAAAAATTTGTACTTGATGTTTCGGATTCGTTGCATAACCTTTGTCGTATTAAGCAACATAGGAGTTCCAAAATGTTCATATCCCTTTTCTTCACCTTCAAGTTTCCAGGTAATCTGAGCTAATGCAGGAAGAAGATAATGAGATGATTCTTCTTTGCCAAGAAGAATAATGGCAGTGTTGGTTATTTTTCCATTGATAGTAATTTTTGCCCGGTCTAAAAAAGTCGATTCATCCCAGGTATCTATTTTATCAGCAAAATCTGCCAAATGGTTTTTTTCTTTGAATTTCACTCTCGCAACTTTAAGAGCTTCTTCATCAAGGTCTGAAACGGAAGCGTTGTTAACTAACAATGCCGACCAATCTTCTTGCGTATTATAAATAATGCGAATTAAATCAGTAAAGGTTCTTAAGTCCGTTTTATTACTTCCAATACGAATGTAAGGCACTTTCTTAAAATGTGTTGGCTCTCCTTTCGCCGCAGGAATTCTTATGAGAGTTATGTGCAGAGTCTTATAATTAAATTCAAAAATCTGAAAATTGATTTTCGGAACTGTGAGATTTCGCAGCCATAACTCTAAATCCTGGTTGCCCTCTTTGGCAGTTGTGAAACTGAAATTTGTTCCAACGATTTTGTGTGTACTGTCCTCAACCCCCCAAACTAAATAACCAAATGGTTTATTTGAGATGGCTGCTCCGTTGCTCATGGCCGAAATATACTCACCGATAGTATCGTTGTTAATACCGCCTTTATTCAACTTAAATTCTAACCACTGCTGTTCCCGTGGCTGCTTCACCAAGTCGTCTAAGAGTATTTGTAAATCATGCTCTGTCATTTTACTAAAATGTCTTTAATGAGTTTAACAACCTCCCGTTGGATAAAACGTAAACCATAAATGGGTCTTGATTTAAAGCATTAGAAGTTAATCTACATACTTCATTTAGCAAGGAACTAAGATTGTTTTCATTAACACTGTGAATCTCTCTTGCGCCATCTTTTAGCCATTCCAATTTCAATGGAGCAGTAGTTAGTTCAAATGTGGTTCCGTTTCTTGTGTATAAGTAAATCCTATCCTTCAACGTCACCGTGAATCGATGAACAATTGAACCTTCCAACAATTGAAATTTCAACTCATCACTTGGCTTAAGGATTTTTTTTGCTTTAAAATTTCTTAATTCCCTTTTTATCTTCTTAATCAGATTTATGCAATCATCTAATTCTTTTCTGTAAACCTGCTTTTCAATATCGAAATGCGAAAGTGGATTTAAACTAACATCCTTATGTTTTTTTAACACCTCAAAGTCAGTAACCGGGACATTACATTTTTTCAAAAATGCCACTGTCTTACCAATCAATGTGAAGTCCTTTATTTGAAAACCATTTATATCGACTTGCTCCTCAGTTGGAATTAATCCATGTAAAAACTCTTCTAATTCTGACCTTAATGCATTTGCTGCGGCTGAAAATTGAAATGACAACATAAATCCTTCTGCTTTTTCAAGGTTTGTTTTAAAGGGTGTTAAGAATGGTCGTTCATAACCCTGTCTATCATCTGCATACATTTCAAGATATGTCCATTTATCCGGATTATGATTTAGTTTAATGTTATTTTTTGCGTAATAAAAGAACTGTTTATCATGGGTAAGAATTATTAGTTGAAAATTCTCAGCATATTTCTTCATAAGCAAAGTCAAAATATTCTCTCTATGGCTCATGTCTAAACTCACGAGTAAATCATCGAGTGCAAGAATTTTTGTGGGGATTTCTTGTAATGGGCGACGCTCTAATAGTGCAAATCGAATAGACAAAGCGACCGCGGTTAATCTTGCTTCATTTAAATAAGACTGCGGCCTATCTACCTTCTTAAACACTGTTCCTACTTTTTGTTTTATATATAATTTAATAAATGGCTCATTTAATTCCAAATGCGAAATAACATGATTGATACTAAGTTTCTCTTTCAGTTCAACAAATATCTGAAGCTCTTCCTTGTTGTTGTTAAAATTCTCTTTATAGTAAGTCGTAGCTTGTGAATTAATCGTCTGAACAAGATTGTTTAGTGCGATATTAAAGGTTTGCAAGAGTAATTCATAGTCAATAAACCTACGTAAAGTCTGAGCAATTAGGACTCTCCTTCCGCTTACAATATTTACTGGTAATTCGGTTTGTAATTTTTTTAAAACTGAGGAAAAGGTCTCTGTTCCTATTGGTGTGGTTAA
>CAZAON010000247.1:0-9787 GCA_964486655.1 uncultured Flavobacteriales bacterium | reverse complement strand
TCAATATCCAGTACAACATAACCGATTTGCGGATTCGTCTTTAAATACTGTCCCAAAATGTTCACATTCATTTTCGAAAGTATTCCGTTGATCTCACTAAGTACACCCGGAATATTTTTGTGAATATGTAAGAGTCTGTGTGTTTCCTGCTGCACAGGCAGACTCAATGCCGGAACCGATAACGATCCCGTGCTTGATCCCGATTCCAGAAAACTGATGAGCTTACCCGCAACATCAAGTCCGATATTTTCCTGTGCCTCCTGTGTAGAGCCACCAATATGCGGAGTGAGAATTACATTTTTCAATCCCTGTATCGGTGCCGTAAATTTCTCTTTGTTGCTTTCCGGTTCTTCCGGAAAAACATCTGCCGCGAATCCTTTTAACTTTCCGGCATTGATAAATTCTTTCGCCGCTTCGAGGTCAACAACTTCCCCGCGACTGTAATTGATCAGAACAGAACCCGCTTTCATTTCCGAAAGCGTTTTCCGGTTGATCATGTTTTTTGTTGATGATAGTCCGGGCACATGAAGCGTTACAATATCCGACAGCGAAAGCAATTCCGATAGTGTACGCACAGGCATGGCATTTCCCAGACTCAGCTTTGGTTCGATGTCATAGAAAATTACTTTCATTCCCAGGTTCTCCGCCAAAACAGAAACCTGTGAGCCGATATGTCCATAGCCGATAATGCCTAATACTTTTCCGCGCACCTCATAACTATCCGTACTGTCTTTCATCCATACACCCTGATGTGCCGCTTCACTTTTTTCAAAAACCCGCCGCATGAGATTTATGCAATGGGCTATAACCAATTCGGCTACCGATCGTGTGTTTGAAAAGGGCGAATTGAAAACTGCAATTCCGTGCTCGATGGCCGAATTCATATCGATCTGATTCGTACCGATACAAAATGCGCCGATACCAAACAGCCGGCCCGATGCTGCTATTACTTTCGAAGTTATTTGTGTCTTCGAACGAATGCCAAGTAAATGAATGTCCTTTATTTTTTCTATCAGCTGTTCTTCACTGAGAGCCGATTTTACGGTTTCAATATTCGTATAACCCTGATCGGAAAAAAGTTTGATTGCGGAAGGATGAATACCCTCGAGCATGAGGAGACGGATTTTCTCCTTTGGAAATGTGGTTTCGGTTGACATGAACGCGCGAAGATAAAATTCAATAGGGAAAAAGTTATAAGTTATGAGTTATAAGTTATGAGTTATACGGTTTTTAGGCAATAACCAATATTTGTATTAATTTTCAATTTTCTCCCGAAACGTCGGGACTTCAATTTTCATTTCCTATTTTTGCAAAAAGCGTTTAAGAAGATGAATAAAGTAATTACTCTCGGCCAGTTCATTATTGAGCGACAGGCTGATTTTCCGTATGCAAAAGGCGAACTTTCAAGGCTTTTACGTGATATTGGCATTGCCGCAAAAATCGTTAACCGTGAGGTGAACAAGGCCGGACTTGCCGATATTTTAGGAGAATATGGCACTATAAACGTTCAGGGTGAAGAAGTTAAGAAACTCGATGTGTTTGCCAATGAGCAGTTTATAGCCGCTCTGAGTGCAGGTGGTGAAACCTGTGCCGTTGCATCAGAGGAAAACGACGGACTCGTTCATATTAATAGCGCTGTTTCAAAAAATGCCAAATATGTAGTTTGCGTGGATCCGCTCGACGGGTCTTCAAATATAGATGTGAATGTTGCCATCGGAACCATTTTCTCCATTTACCGCCGTACGACTTTCAGCGGTGATGCTAATGAAACCGATTACCTGCAGAAGGGAACCGAACAGGTAGCAGCCGGGTATGTGATTTACGGATCATCAACCATGATGGTCTATACCACCGGAAAGGGAGTAAACGGATTTACGCTCGATCCAAGCATCGGCGAATTTTGTCTTTCACATAAAGACATGAAATGTCCGCCAATCGGAAAAATTTATTCCATCAACGAAGGAAACTATGTTCATTTCCCTGATGGCGTTAAAAAATATATCAAGTATTGCCAGGTTGAAGAACTGGCCTCTTCTCGTCCGTACTCATCAAGATACATCGGCTCTCTCGTAGCCGATTTTCACCGAAACCTGCTAAAGGGAGGAATCTTTATTTATCCTTCGACATTAAAATCGCCAAAAGGAAAGCTTCGCCTTCTTTACGAATGTAATCCGCTCGCTTTCATCATCGAGCAGGCAGGAGGAAAAGCGTCTGACGGATTCAACAGAATTTTGGAAATACAACCGACCTCACTTCATCAGCGTACTCCGCTTTTCATCGGCTCTTCTGATATGGTAGCACTTGCAGAAGAGTATATGCATAAGTATTCGCAGGTGGAGGTGAAGTGAGCTGTTAGCTTTTAGCTATTAGACATGAGCCATTAGATATTAGATAATAGACGATGGCGCTTAGCTTAGAGCCCGAAGTTTACATCTAACCGCTGCCGCTTAAATCAAATGTCTTAAATCTATCATCTAACATCTAGTATCTAATATCTATCAGCTATCAGCTAACATTTAACATCTAATAGCTATCATCTGATAGCTAACGGCTAACAGCTATCGGCTAAAAAATGGATCGCCAGCAATTGCTCGGACTATACACATCCGGGCCTTCTGTAATTTCAATTGCTTCGAGGATAAGAGAACCTTTTCCTCATAAGATTCATTTGTCCGGACTCGTCGGTTCTTCCCGTTCGATGATCATGGCTGCTGTTGCCATGCAGGATGTTAATTCGCATATAATTGTTTTGAATGACAGTGAGGAAGCCGCTTTTTTACTGAATGACGTTGAAAATCTGCTTACCGATCAGCAGGTACATTATTTTCCTTCCTCATATAAAAAGCCATTCGACACGCACGATACCGATAACGGTAATGTTCTGATGCGTGCAGAAGTACTGAGTAAGCTCAACCGAAGCAGCAAGACTATTGTTGTCACCTATGCAGAGGCTGTGTCTGAAAAAGTTGTGACGAAGAAAAATCTCGAACTGAATTCAATCGCGCTTCGGGTTGGTGAAACCATGTCGGTCAGTTTCATTAATGAATTCTTATTGCATCATGAATTCGAAAATGTCGACTTCGTTGCACAGGCGGGTGAGTATTCGATCCGCGGCGGTATCGTCGATATATTTTCATTCGCCAACGAATTACCATATCGTATTGAATTTTTCGGTGATGAAGTGGAAAGCATTAGGACATTTGATCCGGCTACGCAACTTTCGGTGCAGCAGATGAATCACGTTGCCATTATGCCGAATGTTCAGAAGTCACTTCTGAATGAAGGACATTCTTCCTTCTTTGATTTTGTTCCGGCCGGTACTGTTTTTTGGTTCAGTGATATTACTTCTGCCGAAAATTATCTCAGGCAGAATCTGCTGCAGGAAAATACGGAGTTGTTTCACGAGCATACGTCGCTGTTATTCGATCATCCGAAAGAATTTTTGGAGAAAGCGGGAGGCAAGACTGTAATTGAAACCAACCGGTATTTTTTCGAAGCCGGATTGAAAATAAATTTTTCAATTTCTCCGCAGCCTTCATTCAACAAGAATTTTCCGTTGTTGATTTCGAATTTGCAGGCGAATCAGAATAAAAATATCAAGAACATAATCTTCGCCGATACGGCAAAGCAGATAGAACGTTTATATGCCATCTTCGAAGACCTTGAAAAGAAACATGCGATTGAAAACAAGGTTGAATTTACATCGCTGTTGTTGTCATTGCATGAAGGATTTATAGATAACGAATTAAAACTTGCCTGCTATACAGATCACCAGATATTTGACCGTTATCATCGCTTCAGGTTGAAGAAGAAGCATCTCAGGAGCGAGGCCATGACGCTGAAAGAATTGTCTTCGTTAAAACCGGGTGATTACGTTACGCATATTGATCATGGTGTCGGGCGTTTCGCCGGACTTGAGGCTATTACGGTGAATGGCAAGCCGCAGGAAGCAGTACGTCTCATTTATAAAGACAACGATATTTTATATGTCAGCATTCACTCGTTGCATCGTATTGCAAAATACACGGGCAAGGAAGGAACCGTTCCAACCTTACATAAATTAGGTTCTACAGCCTGGGCAACACTTAAGCAGAAGACCAAGAAGAGAGTTAAGGACATTGCGAAGGATCTGATAAATCTTTATGCGAAAAGAAAAGCGACGAAGGGATTTGCATTTAGTCCGGATACCTATTTGCAAAATGAACTGGAAGCGAGTTTTATCTATGAAGACACTCCCGACCAGGTTAAGTCAACACGCGATGTGAAGCGTGACATGGAGAAAGAATATCCGATGGACAGGCTCATCTGCGGTGATGTTGGATTCGGAAAAACGGAAATTGCCATTCGTGCTGCATTCAAGGCGGTGACCGATGGAAAGCAGGTTGCAGTTCTTGTGCCTACGACCATTCTTGCATTGCAGCATTACAATACGTTCAAAGACCGTCTCAAGGATTTTCCGTGTAAAGTCGATTTCATCAACCGGTTTAAATCAGCCGCCCGACAGAAAGAAACGCTTCAGGAACTTGCTTCAGGAAAGGTTGATATTATCATTGGAACGCATCGTTTGCTGGGGAAAGATATCAAGTTCAAGGATCTCGGTTTGATGGTAATCGACGAAGAGCAGAAATTCGGTGTGGCTGCGAAAGAGAAATTAAAAGCGATTCGCGTAAATGTGGATACGCTGACTCTTACGGCAACTCCGATTCCGCGTACGCTGCAATTTTCACTAATGGGAGCGAGGGATCTCAGCATCATCAACACACCTCCGCCGAACAGGTATCCTGTCACCACTGAGTTGCATGTGTTTAACGAAAAATTAATCAAGGATGCGATAAACTATGAAGTCGCAAGAGGAGGACAGGTTTTCTTCGTGCATAACCGCGTACAGGATATACACGATGTGGCCGCGATGATTACGAAACTTTGTCCGCAGGTTTCTGTTGCCGTAGGTCATGGTCAGATGGATGGCGATAAATTGGAGGAAGTGCTGATGACGTTCATCGACGGAGAAAGCGACGTGCTGGTTTCAACAACGATCATCGAATCGGGAATTGATATTCCGAATGCGAATACGATTATTATAAACCAGGCACAGAATTTCGGACTGAGTGATCTTCACCAGATGAGAGGCAGGGTAGGGCGATCGAATAAACGGGCGTACTGCTATTTATTGTCACCGCCTTTGTCTGTTTTGACGAATGAGGCGAAGCAACGATTGAAGGCGATCGAAGAATTTTCCGATCTCGGTTCGGGTTTCAATGTGGCCATGCGCGATCTGGACATTCGCGGCGCGGGAAATTTATTGGGCGGAGAGCAGAGCGGATTTATTTCCGAAATCGGTTTCGAAATGTATCATAAGATATTGGATGAGACGATTGCAGAATTAAAGGAAACGGAATTTGCAGATTTATTTGTTACCGAAAAGGAAGAACGGAAATTTGTATCCGACTGCCAGATAGATACAGACCTTGAAATATTGTTGCCATCTGATTATGTGAACAGTGTTTCGGAAAGATTGTTGTTGTATAAGGATCTTGATAGCATTCAGGAAGAAGATAAACTGGTCGAATTTGAGAATAAACTTCGCGACCGTTTCGGACCACTGCCGAAACCGGCAATCGAATTAATGTCAACCATACGTCTGCGATGGATAGCTGAAAAGACTGGCTTCGAAAAAATAGTTCTGAAGAATAAACGATTCATCGGTTACTTCGTGAGCAATCCGCAATCGCCATTTTATCAGTCTGAGATTTTTTCAGGGATTTTGAAATATGTGCAGAAGAATACGGCGAAGGTGAGACTGAAAGAAGATAAGTCGAAGTTGTCGCTGACGATTAGGGAAATTGGGACGGTTGCGGAGGCGACTGAAGCGGTGAAATTAATTACTAATTACTAAAGACTAATTACTAATATTAATTGTTAAATTATTTAATCACTAATTAATGTCTGCAATTATTTCTTGCTTACAAATTACTTTACCGGCATTTTATAATATTATTAATTGCCCTAATTAGTAATTAATATTAGTAATTAGTCTTTAGTAATTAGTAATTGTAAAAAGTTTACCTTTAATTATTCAAAGTAATCCTAATCTGCCCCTCTGCCAATTCAAAAATAATCAGTTTGCCATCAATAGAATGTTTACCGCCGCCTTCTACAGAAATTGGCGTTGATTGATAAGGTAGCATAAGCGCAAGGCCTTCCATTCGTTTAGGAACATTGACGATTACTGTTCTCAGTCCGTTGTTGTTTACAATGTCGAGAGTTACTTCATTACGCGCTGCCCACCATAAACCAAAATCTTTAATAGTTCCAAACCAGGCTTCGTCTTTCATTGCTTCAACAAATTTGCGTTCAACGTAAAGTCCGCGCTGGTTAGGATGAACCTGTCCGATGAAACAACCGCCATAACGTGCAATTTTTTTTGCAAGGGCTATGGATGTTTGTGCCCGTTCAATTGAATACGGAGGTAATTCATCGTCGTCGGTTACCGGAAATTCGAAAGCCTGAACTTCTGAATCGTATTCACGGTTATAATTCAGCTGAAACGGGAAATGAGTAAGTGTTGCATTGGCGGGAACTGACGAACTGAAGCGATAACCGCTTGTAAGCAGACTTTGTGGATATGTAAAAGGCGTGTAAAGATATGTTGAACGAAAAGCGCTGGTCTGATTTCCGGGAACAAAACGATCGATCAGGTAGCGGCTCACTCTCATTTCGCCGAATATGGTTCCGTGGTAAGTCTTTTCCCATGCCATAACATACGGACGATAGGCAGGATACACTTCATCTCCTGTTCCCTGTTCGAATTGATCGAATGAAGGTGAACCCGAAACTCCGTTACTCTGCAAGTCCATTCCTTCCTGCGCGATTTTTTTAAGAATCTCAAAGTCATCTGCGCTGTTGAATATTCGTGAACGGCTGTCGCGAATGTATCTGGTCTGAATAAAGTAGGAGGAATGTACTCCCATTTTGCGTTCTTCTTTAGCAAATCCTACTGCATTATGTAAGGCTCTTTCATAATTGATATTATGTGTAATGCAAACGGAAATATTTTTGTTGTAAGGGACAGTGCATATGTAAGCCGCGTCTCTGTTGCCGGCCATGTAAATATTTTTTATCAGTCTCAGCAATACGTCAACTGTGGGTTCGAAATTATTCGCGTTCGAGCGGTTAAATCCCTGGTGACGGATGTTGTGAGCTTTCAAAATCATGAAGCCAATGTCGAAACCGAATGCATAGGCTGCTCCTTTCTCATAAAACTTTTGTGTAATGGCAGCAGTCTTGTCTTCATACGTAGCAACTGGAGGGAGCTGTGTTTTCGAATAACTATACGTGCCAATAGTTTCTTTGAACTTCTCTTTATTGCCGAGGGAAATTTCGATTTCTTTTGAATCGGTGAATTCCTGCGTGACGACAGTCTGTTCGTCGTGCTGAATTTTAATTTCGAAATGCTGCTTACTCGGAACAGGTTCTTCGAATCCGAAAATTTCATTCAACCCGCCAAGCACCTGAATGCCGATCAGTGATCCGCCGCGGTTTCTTGTAAATTCTGCCAATGCCTGTAATTCGGCTGGTGATAAAGACGCTCCTGATACAACAGGGTAAACCATAACCACTTTATGTTCGATTGCTCTTTTGTAGTCAGTGGTAATTGAAAAAGGTACTCCGATAGATTTTAATCCGTGTGCAAGTCCCAGCCATGAAGCATTCGTATCCGTAAGCAAAATGGACAGGCGACTGTTTCCACCCGAAGAATAAGAGCGCCATGATGTAGCATTTCTCGGCGGCAATACTGAATGATCTTCCGGTCCGCTTACATTCGGAGCAATAAAAATTTCATTCCTGCGAACATCATATACTTCCGGAAAATTATTGCTTTTAATGGCGCCTATCTCATCGCCTTGCTTATCTGATCCACATGAAAAAAATGTAAGGGATGAAATTACGAACAGAAAAATAAAAATTTTAGAGCGCGTACTCCTTAAATTCATGTAGTGACGTTTTTATTCGCGCAAAGCTAAGAAAAAGTCTTTAGTCTTGAGTCTTTAGTCTTGAGTACAAAGTATTGAGTATTGAGTATTGAGAAACTGGTAATGAATTATATACGAAGTAATTAGTAATTCGAAATTCGATAATTCAATCCGTAATTCGTAATTCGTAATTTGTAATTTAATTAAGCGGCTCGTATCGCATCCACCGGATTCATCTGCGCTGCCTGATGCGCCGGAACATAACCGCTGATAATTCCAATCGTTGCGGAGATGAGAATTCCTGTCATTATGTTTCCTATTGTTAATGCAAAATCATAATCGGCCAGACTGGAGGCTGCAATGGAAAGTAACAGCACAAGCAACAATCCCATTATTCCGCCAATGATGCAGAGAACAATGGCTTCAAATAAAAACTGAAAAAGGATAAAATAATTTTTCGAACCAAGTGATTTCTGAATGCCGATTATGTGTGTTCGTTCTTTTACTGAAACGAACATGATATTCGCGATTCCGAATCCGCCTACTAAAATCGAGAAGCCTCCGATGATCCATGCTGCAATGGAGAGCGTGCTGAAAAGCTGGTTAAGACTGTTCGTAAGCAAACTGGTTTCATTGAGAGCGAAATCATTTGATTCACGTGGTTGCAGTTTTCGTACACCACGCATGGCGCCATGCAATTCATCTCTCATTTCGCCGGTAGTGATGCCTTCTTTCGCTTTAATGACTATGAACGGATCCATTTCTCTTGACCGGAGGTTTATCAGGCTTCTCGCAAAATTAACCGGAACAATAACACAGTTATCGGATGAATTCCCAACCATGCTGCTGCCTTCTTTCTTGATCGTTCCGATAATAGTGATTTTCGAAGCACGCACAACAAGTACATTTCCAATTGCATTACCGTTCGGGAAAAGCGCGTTGGCAACATCGGCGCCAATCACGGCAACAGGCTTGCCAATGTTTGATTCGCCATCGGTAAAATATCTTCCGTCTTCCAGTTCGAAGTTTCGGACCTTATCGTAATCGTGTGATGCGCAAACGATCTGACAGTTTTCGACCGAACTGCTTTTGTATTTTATGGTTTGTCCTTCGATGGCTGCCACATATGCCATTGCCTCGGCGCTTTCCATTTTCTTTTGCAGTTCATCCATTTCCTTAATTCCCGGAACCGGACGATTCATGTATTTCCACCAGGGATATTCGTCGCCATCTTCGGGTACCCACGGCCATTTTTGAACATAAATTACATTGTTCCCTAGCGAAGCAACGTCTTTCCTGATTTTCCGTTCGAGGGCATCCGTAATCGTAAAAACGGAAATGATGGCAAAAATTCCGATCGTAATTCCCAGCAATGAAAGTAATGTGCGAAGTTTATTCACCCGCAAAGCCTGGATAGCGAAAAGGAAGCTTTCAGAAAAAAGCCTTATAAAAAGCCTGACTGGTGTGTTCATTCACGACAAATGTAATACCTAATCCCCGACGATCAACATCACCCCAACCCAAAACCCTCAACCCAAAACCCGAAACTCGCAACCCGAAACTTATTCTTCGACATATTCTGGTTTTGCAGCCCCCCTCAACCCGAAACCCGAAACCCAAAACCCGAAACCCGCAACCCGAAACTTATTCTTCGACATATTCTGGTTTTGCAGCCCCCCAACCCGAAACCCAAAACCCGAAACTAGTTCTTCGACATATTCTGGTTTTGCAGCCCCCCCCCAACCCTAAACATCTTTTTTTTTCGCAACTTGCACCCTGAAATTGTGAGAATGAACAGAGATAAAAAAATCAGT
>CAZAON010000246.1:0-2114 GCA_964486655.1 uncultured Flavobacteriales bacterium | reverse complement strand
GGTGACCCGCATAATCCACGGCTACGACGGCTTTTATCTTCTTTCCTGATTTCTGATAACATAATATTTTTTCCTCCAGCGTGTTTGGGTCTATGGTATATGAAGTGGGATCAATATCAACAAAGTCAGGGGTAGCGCCTGTATATAAGATACAATTTGCACTCGCCAAAAATGTGATAGGAGTTGTCAGTATGATATCGCCAGATTCCCAACCTAATCCCATACCAATCAGGTGCAGCCCAGCGGTACCGTTACATACAGCTGAGCAATATTTTGCACCCCATTTATCACACAGCTCTTGTTCAAATTTCTGCACGTAGGGACCTTGCGTAATCCAGTCCGATTTTAAGACGTTGACAACGGCAAGAATATCATCATCCTCAATAACTTGTTTCCCATACGAATAAATTTTATTTTTCAAGTTCAGTAATTCCTACCATTTTATGTATATCTTGTGTTTTTAACCATTGAGTGTTGGTATCGCTGCTGTAACTGAAACCCTCTTGGCATATTTTTCCACCGATATGACTGGTTTCAGAAATATTCCAAAAGTTTTGTTCCGGTTGAATAATAAAAAAATTGTCAAACTCTATCGTCCTTCGGGCATCATCTTCTGGCACCATAACTTCATGAAGTTTTTCGCCAGGCCGTATACCTACAAAATCATGTTTACAATCAGGGGCAATGGCTTCAGCTAAGTCCATGATATTCATACTGGGTATTTTAGGTACAAATATTTCACCGCCATGCATAATTTTCAAAGAATTCAATACAAATTGAACGCCTTGCTCAAGCGTAATCCAAAACCGTGTCATACGGCTGTCCGTGATCGGCAATACTCCATTTTTTTTCATCTTGAGAAAAAAAGGTACCACACTTCCTCTGCTACCTACAACATTTCCATAACGAACAACACTGAATCGCGTGCGGTGACCACCTGAATAAGCATTCGCAGCAACAAAAAGTTTATCAGAACATAATTTGGTTGCTCCGTATAAATTAATAGGGTTTGCTGCCTTATCAGTACTGAGCGCAATGACTTTCTCCACATTTCTGTCAATTGCAGCATCGATGACGTTGGCAGCACCCATTACATTTGTTTTAATTGCCTCTAAAGGATTGTACTCTGCAGCTGGGACTTGTTTTAATGCGGCAGCATGCACCACAATGTCAACACCTTCAAACGCTCTATATAGACGTTCTTTATCACGTACATCACCAATAAAATAGCGAATCGTTGGATATTTTTCTTCGGGGAATTCCGATCGCATATCAAATTGCTTGAGTTCATCACGACTGAATACAATCAATTTTCTCGGTACATACTGATTAAGGACAATACTCGTAAATTTTTTTCCAAAGGAACCTGTTCCTCCTGTAACCAAGATAATTTTATTGTTTAACATGTCTAAATTCCCCGAGTTATTATTTACAAATAAGAGCTGAGTTTATTTATTAAACAATGACCTAAGTCGCAATTTATTCATAATGTAAATAAATTTCTGATTGCTCATGGTTTTTTTGTCCTCTTTAATGTTTTCAACAATAAAAATAATCATTAAAAGCACAAAAAATGTGAAAACCCCAGCAAAAGTGGTGTTAAGTATTACTCTTGGGCGACTGTTTCTCGAAGGTACGAAAGCGGAGTCTAAAATCAGGAGGGTTGGTGTATCTTTGGCCTCCTGTATCTTTGCTTGTTCATATTGTGGGATCAAAAATTCAAGTATTTTATTGTTAATCTGCACATTTCTGAACAACCTGAAATATTCCAGGGCCAGGTCCGGGGTTTCTTTGAATGGAATAAAAATACTCGAATTTCCTCCGCCTTTCTCCATTTTACCTTGCGCTTTTCTGAGTTCGTCGAGTTTGGATTGAACGCCTAAAATATCAGGGTGGTGATCCCCCAATGTTTTCTTTTTTACGTTCAATTCCATTTCGGTCGCAACAAGTTCCGCATAGAGTTCTGCAGCCGCTTTTATTGATGCGGCGGTCTGCTCGGTTATTTCGATTACACCGAATTTGTTTTGAAAGAGATTCAAAGAATCTTCCGCATTCTTTAGATCGATCGTTGCCTGCAAGTAACGTTTTTCTATAAAAATGCGTGTCGAACGGGC
>CAZAON010000245.1:0-8618 GCA_964486655.1 uncultured Flavobacteriales bacterium | reverse complement strand
AAGTGTGTGTGATGATCCCTGACAAATCGATACACTTGTTGATGAAGTTGTGTTCGGAATAACAGTTAATGTTGTTGTTATCGCACTGTCACAACCTGCTGCATTCGGAATGTGTGAAACATATACTCCGGAAGTATTTTGTGATGATCCATCAGGTAAAGTGTGACTTGATCCTTGACAAATAGAAACAGAAGCAGATGAAGTTGTATTTGGGATGACAGTTAAAGTCGTTGTAATTGCACTGTCGCATCCAGCAGCATTCGGAATGTGTGATACATAAACTCCGGAGGTATTTTGCGAAGATCCATCAGGAAGTGTGTGTGATGATCCCTGGCAAATCGATACGCTTGCAGATGAAGTTGTATTCGGAATAACAATTAAAGTCGTTGTTATGGCGCTATCACAACCCGCTGCATTCGGAATATGAGAAACGTAAACCCCAGACGTGTTTTGCGATGATCCATCAGGCAGAGTATGAGAAGCTCCCTGGCAAATCGAAACGCTTGCAGATGAAGTAGTATTCGGAATGACCGTTAAAGTCGTTGTAATCGCGCTATCGCAACCCGCCGCATTTGGAATATGAGAAACATAAACTCCGGAAGTGTTTTGTGAAGATCCATCTGGCAGTGTGTGTGAAGCTCCTTGACAAATCGAAACGCTTGTTGATGAAGTTGTATTTGGAATGACTGTTAAAGTCGTTGTAATCGCGCTATCACAACCGGCAGCATTTGGAATATGAGAAACATATACTCCGGATGTATTTTGAGATGATCCATCCGGCAGAGTGTGAGAAGCACCCTGACAAATCGAAACAGAAGCAGAACTTGTTGTGTTCGGAATAACTGTTAAAGTCGTAGTAATCGCGCTGTCGCAACCGGCAGCATTCGGAATATGCGAAACATAAACCCCGGATGTGTTTTGTGATGAACCATCAGGCAGAGTATGAGATGCGCCCTGACAAATTGAAACAGATGTCGAGCTTGATGTGTTCGGAATAACAGTTAAAGTCGTTGTTATCACGCTATCACAACCAGCCGCATTCGGAATATGAGAAACATAAACTCCGGAAGTGTTTTGTGAAGAACCATCAGGAAGAGTATGAGATGATCCCTGACAAATGGATACGCTTGCAGATGAATTTGTGTTTGGAATGACAGTTAATGTTGTTGTAATTGCGCTGTCGCATCCGGCAGCATTCGGAATATGCGAAACAAAAACTCCTGAAGTATTTTGCGATGACCCATCGGGCAGAGTATGACTTGAACCTTGACAAATCGAAACAGAAGCAGATGAAGTTGTATTTGGAATGACTATTAAAGTCGTTGTTATCGCACTGTCACAACCAGCTGCATTTGGAATATGAGAAACATAAACCCCAGACGTGTTTTGAGAAGATCCATCAGGAAGTGTGTGTGATGATCCCTGGCAAATCGAAACAGAAGCAGTACTTGATGTATTCGGAATAACTGTTAAAGTCGTTGTAATTGCACTGTCACAACCCGCTACATTTGGAATGTGAGAAACATATATCCCCGCAGAGCTTTGCGATGAACCATCAGGTAAAATATATGATGTTCCCTGGCAAATTGAAATTGAAGTTGAACTTGATGTATTTGTAATGACTGTTAAAGTTGTAGTAATTGCACTATCGCAACCAGCCGCATTCGGTATGTGTGATTCATAAACGCCTGTTGTGCTCTGTGAAGAACCATCAGGTAACGTGTAACTGAATCCCTGGCAAATTGAAACCGAAGCTGAACTCGATGTATTCGGAAAAACAGTTAATGTTGTCGTAATCGAACTGTCACAACCCGCTGCATTTGGAATATGTGAAACATAAACGCCGGATGTATTCTCTGAAGAACCATCAGGAAGTAGATAAGATGCGCCCTGACAGATCGAAACATTCGCTGATGATGTCGTATTCAGTTTAAGTGTTTTGGCTTCTGAAATTGTCGCGCCCGGACTATATACTGTTATTTGAAAAAGTCCCGCACTTGCAATATCTGATGCGAAAATTGTTGCCTGAATTTCTGTACTATTTATAAATGTCGTCGTCCTGTCTGACCCGTTAAAACGAATTACCGAAGCCGGAGTAAAATCGCTTCCATAGGCTGTAATTACAAAATTGCTTCCACCTGTCGTAATGCAATCCGGTGATATCGAATTTAAAATCGGATTTGGATTTACAACTAGGAATGAATTACTGGTTCCGTTTTCAGAATTTCCTGTTCTCGTTGCTCTTATCGTAAATGTACCCCCAATCGCCAATGTAACCGAATGAGAAGAAAGTTCCCCTGCTGTAAAAGCGGCCGTCGTGCCCGATCCGCTCGTTAAACTTCCCGAAGAAGTAATATCTACTGTTCCCGTAAATACATTCGGTCCCGAGCTGCAAATATTATTGTACGAATCTCTTGCGGATATTTTAACGGTGAAAGGATATCCGGCAGTTTGTGTACCAATATTCCCACCTGAAGATGATTCAACCAGAAAATTATTGAGTATGTTCGAATGTATGTTAAACGAATTACTCGTTCCTGTTTTTCCTCCGCCATTCGTAGCAGTAATCGTAAATGACCCAGTATTTGAAATACTCACACTGTGTGAAGCCAGAACTCCTGCCGTAAATGCCGCAGTTGTTCCGCTTCCGGTTAATAGTGTTCCGGTCGAACTGATGGAAGTCGTACCCGTATAAATATTTGGTCCGGCAGAACAATCATTGTTTTCCAGATCAACTGCCGATAGTTTGATATTAAATGACGTACCTGCTGTGTTGTTTGTAATATTTCCACCTGAAGTATTTTGTACAAGAAAAGCATTTATGGCTCCGGGGTAAACTGTCAACGATGAACTGGCCGGACCACTCGTTGTGCCGTCAGAAACTGAAATTGTTGTCGCTTCTGCTTTTTTCAAAGTTGTAGTCAACGTTGTTGTAGAAAGTCCGCTCGTGAAATTTACCGATGTTGTATATGTTGGCGATGTAACTCCATTCGCCGGACCAGAGTAAGTCAGTGTCTTCAATCCTGTGTAACTGGTAACTACATTGAAAAACTGATCGCAAGCCTGTATTCTGGTTATTGTAAATGCTGTTCGTGAAATTTGAGTTGTAGGTGTTCCCGTTATTCCACTTCCTGCAACCGTTGTTCCGTCAGTGAATGTTTCCCCGGGAAATCTTATAACTAATTTATTAATCGCGCCAAATCTCTGTGATATGGAGCCAAGTAATGCACCGGCCGCGCATCCTGCAATTGTAGCGGTTCCACCGGCTCTTGTCAAGTTTCCGGAGGCAGGAATGTTAGCTCCGTTCGTCGAACGGATTTGTATTCCGGAAATATTAAGTCTGTCGGATTTTGTTATTCCACCAACAGTAAATTGCACAGTAATTAGCGAAGTTGTTATTGATGTTACAGAAACAGCACTCAGATCGCGGCCACTTGTTACAGTGGCAGTTACACCCGTTGGATTAAATTCCCATCCTGTCGGAGCGCTAATTGTAAAAGTTTGCGCAGCTCCAATTGAAAAATCTGTTACAGCTCCTTCTGTAAAACGCATTATCCCTAAAGATGTGTATGTCGGAGTCGTACCATTTGAGGCCCTGTCGGCAGTAATGTTTGTTCCTCCCGAAGCTTTCGTAATTGTAACAGTGGCTGAAAGCCATTGTAAATTTGTAATTAATAGTAAAACTATAATTATTATGCTTCTTCGCATCGAAGTATAATATCCCGTCATAACGATTTTTTGACTTTATTTCGTCTTTAGGGTTATAGTACTACTATTAAAAGAAGTTATTAATTAGTCTATTTGTTTATCAAATGTAAGAAATTGAATTTTTTGCAAATTGTTTACCTGAAATCAGAATGAAAAAGGAATTGAACAGCAACTTATGTTCATTAATTCTAAGTTTAAAGTTGTTTTTTTATGAAATACTAAAAAATTCTTAATTAATACTTAGCTCAAAAAGGTCCTGTTTTTTTGTAATGTTATATTGAAATTAGTTTAATAAATATTAAATGGTTATTTAAAAAAGTTAATACCCTCTTTTACTTGCAGTCCGTTTAAATCTGCAAAAAGAAAGGTTGCCAATATTGACAACCTTTCAAATTTATTATACAGTGTAACCCACAATCTATTCGTGTTTTTCTCCTTCTTCTTTGGAAGCAGATTCGCCGCCCATACCCAGCTGACTCATCATTTTCATTTCTTCCATATAACCCCAATGTTCAGTCGCCTTGCCGTCTTTAATAACGACAATGTCAATTCCTTCAACATCTATTGCTTTATTTGTTGCCGGTGCTCCCATAAACATTCCGGTATTGGTTCCTTTCATACGGAATTTAGCCATAACAGTATCACCCCAGCTTTTGATCATTTCAATATTACAGGTCATATCAGGGAAAGCAGACATCATATCTGCCATCCCTTTTTTTAATCCTTCAATACCTGGCGGATATCCGGGAAATGGCTGATGATCCATAAAGCTTGAGCTGCAAAATGAATCAATCATAGCCGGGTTGTGACCATTTAATACGGCCTGATAAAACTCCGTCATCTTCTTCTCATTGGCCATATTCTGACCATTGCCACCGGCATTTTCATTATTGCCGGTTGTGTTGTTTTCTTTTTGCATACAGGAAAACAACGGAAGAAATACAATAATAAGGTAGGTTAACTTTTTCATAGTGTGTATTTTTTTGAATTAGTAAGATAATTAACGGCTAAGTTATATATTCACTGAAAGAAATCAAGAATTATGATAAACGGGTCAATTAAGATAAATGATATTTCAATCAGCTTTAATGATAGTGAAAACGGTAAATATGCGATCATTTTCATCCACGGTTTCCCTTTTGATAAATCTTCCTGGAACCTGCAGTATGAAGCCCTAAAAGCCAAATTTCGTGTAATTACATATGATATTCGTGGTTTCGGCCATTCCACATCCAATTCCGCTCCTTTTTCAATCGATCTTTTTGCCGATGATCTGATCGCTTTTATGGACGGGCTTTCCATTCAAAAGGCAACAATATGTGGTTTGTCTATGGGTGGCTATATAGCTTTAAATGCTATAAATCGATATCCGGATAGAATTGAAAAATTAATATTGTGCGACACGCAATGTATTGCGGATTCACCCGAAGGAAAGGATAAGAGATATAAAACTATTGATCTGTTAAACAATGGCGGACTACTGCAATGGGCTGATGCGTTTACTAAAAATCTTTTTACCGGTGAGTCGCTTCAGAATAATCAGATTGTTGTTAGTTCAATAAAGGAAGTAATGCTTTCAACTTCAATTCAAACCCTGGTTTCTACATTGAAAGCCTTAGCTGAACGAAATGAAACTTGCAGTATTCTTACTTCAATACGTGTGCCTGTCTTAATACTCTGTGGCGATTCAGATGTAATTACTCCTCCTGATAAATCACAACAAATAAATCAGAGTATTATATCTTCTGAAATGAAAATAATTTCCCGGGCAGGACATCTTAGTAACATTGAGCAAGCGGAAATATTTAATACATATTTAATGGAATTTTTAAGTAAATAATATTTCGCTCACGCAAATTAAATTATCCTCTAACAAAAAGGAATAATTTTCAGTAATCATCTTACAATTTTATTACAGTTTTTTATGTCTGATTTTTTTCAAAAAAATCCTAATAATTAAATTATTTCTTTTTATTCCTTTTTTCAAATTGTTTGATTCTTCCTGTTTCACGTTGACCAACGATTCGCGGGTGTTTACCAACCAATTTACGATTCCGCTCAAGCTGAGTATACTTTGCCCTCGTGAATCAATTTAACACCTCTAAACTCCTCCAAATGAAAAATTGGATTTTGATTGTCCACCTGGTATGCGGAATAGTGCTTTCGTCTACCGTTAACGGACAGATTTATATTAATGAAATTTGTCCGACTAATAACGGACTAATCACCAACTACAATGGTGAATCAGATGACTGGTTTGAAATTCATAACTCCGGAAGCACTTCAATTAATATGGGTGGTTACGGTGTTACTGACGATTCGACCAAGCCATACAGATTTTCATTTCCGCCAAACTATATGTTAGGTGCGGGTAAAAAAGTATTGGTCTTTGCTTCCAGCGAAACCAACCGTTATGTTGCCGATCATTGGGAAATGGCAGTTAATGCGGGATCAGTCTGGCAATACCAGCCCGGAAGCGCTTCACTTGATTCAAACTGGAGGAATGTGAATTTTGATGCTTCACAATGGACAACCGGTAATGGAGGTATTGGTTTTGGAGATGGTGATGATAACACTGTAATACCGCAAGGAAAATCTCTTATGATGAGAAAGGTATTCAGCATAGCAGATACATCACAGATAGTGAAAGCGGTTTTCTTGATGGACTATGATGATGGATTCGTAGCTTACCTGAATGGTGTTGAAATAGCGAGAGCAAATATCGGAATCAAAGGAGTAAGACCTTTATGGGATCAGCTGGCAACTGTAACTCATGAAGCAACTTCATACAGAGGCGAAGTGCTGGATTCATTTTTCATCGACAAATCGGCTTTGCTTTTGGCAATAAAACCCGGTTCGAATGTTTTATCAATCGAAGTTCATAACAGCCAGGAAAATTCAGATGACATCTCTTCAATTCCATATTTATTTTTTGGAATGAGTTTACCGGGTTTGACTTATATGACAATACCATCATGGTTTCATGTTCCAGCATCAGATTTTTTTAACGCGAATTTCAAATTATCACGCACCGGAGAAGTACTTTATTTGTACAACCCATCAGGTTCAATTGTTGATCGTGTATCATATCCTGAAATTGACATTAACAACAGCTCTTGCCGCATTCCGGATGGCTCGTCAAACTGGTGCTTTACAAATACTCCAACTCCGCAAGCCACAAATAATTCATCACAGTGTTTTAGCGGCTACGCGCTATCACCTGTCTTTTCAATTGACGGAGGATACTATCCGACAGCACGCACTTTATCATTGCTTTCCGGAACTCCGGGCGGAATAATCCATTATACAATCAATGGTAATACCCCTACGGTAAATGATCCTGTTTACAGCACACCGATAGCAATTAATTCGACAACAACAGTTCGCGCAAGAGTATTTGCAAACGGGATCTTACCCGGACCGACAATTACAAACACCTATATAATAAACGGGAAAACAAAATTATCAACGTTTTCCATTACAACAGATTCATTAAATCTCTGGGATTATAATACTGGAATTTATGCAATGGGGCCGAATGCCGCTACAACCAGTCCGTTCAAAGGCGCAAACTTCTGGCAAGACTGGTCAAAGCCTGCGACCATTGAGTATTACGATAAGAATAAAAATAAAGTAATACGATTTGAGGCGGAGATTGAAATTTACGGAAATTATTCACGTGCAAAAGCACAGAAGAGTTTTGAAATAAAGTTGCACGATAGTTATGGAACAAAATCATTTGACTATTCAATGTATCCGGGTAAGCCGTTTATTGATAAAGTAGATAATATCATTTTACGTAATGCCGGTACCGATTGGAATAAGGTTCACTTCAGAGATGGATATATGGAAAGGCTGATGAAACCGACATTCATCAATTACCTGGCTGCAGAACCGGCAATCGCATATTTGAACGGACAATATTGGGGTGTTTATCATATAAATGAAAATCACGATCATCACTGGATGCGTGATAACTATGGATTAGACAGGAAAGACATTGACTTTCTTAAAGAGGCGGGAACAACTATTCAGATTCAGGATGGAAGTGATGAAAGTTTCTGGAAGTTGTATAACTACGCTACAACCGAAAATCCTTCGACAAACCAATTCTACACAGAGATTGATAAAATGCTCGACCTGAAAAATTATGCCGATTATTTTGTCGCTGAGACTTTTTACAATAATGGAGACTGGATCGGAGAGTGGACAAATAATATTATGATGTGGAGAAAGGATAAAGAAGGAGAGAAGTGGAAATACTTATTATATGATCTTGATTATGGTCTTGGTTTGAAGGGTGATGTTGCGGACAACAGGTTGTCAATGGCCCGTAATCCGATAGCATTCAGTTATAGTTCTGAAATGTTCGATGCTATGTTGGGCAATCCAACCTTTAAAAGATATTTCATCAACCGTTATGCGGATTTAATGAATACGGTTTTCCTGCCTGCAAACATGAATTCCGTAATGAAATCATATAAAGATTCAATGTCATTTGATATGCCTTCACACTTCGCGAAGTGGGGAAGTACGATGAATACATGGGATGATTATATCAGTGAAATGATGGGTTTTGCAAATGCGCGTCCCGATATCATGCGCAACTTTATCAAAGCCGAATTTAATCTGAACGGTATTGTTACACTTACTTTCGCGACAAATCCGGTTGGTGCAGGACGAATTGAAGTTAGCACTGTAGTGCCAACCACATTGCCATGGACAGGTAAATATTTTAATGGCAACCCTGTTACGATCACTGCAATCCCGAATCCGGGTTATACATTTGACCATTGGAAGTCTAATAAAATTATTAATCAGAATAATTATAATCAGACAGTAACCTATAACTTTACGAAGGATGATGTTATCAAAGCTTTCTTCAGCGGATCAGCAAAAAATCCGTTAAT
>CAZAON010000244.1:0-18371 GCA_964486655.1 uncultured Flavobacteriales bacterium | reverse complement strand
GATTCACATCATGCAACTATCGTGGGAAGAAAAAATATTGATAGCGGAGAATTTATCCTTCTTGGTCACGTAAAAAACGATTCTTCCAATTCCAATTCCAATGAAAATGCCGCAAATAACAGTGAGCGAACACTGTTGCATAAATTCTTCAAAGAAATTTCTTCACACCTTCAAAACGTAGAGGAATTACATATTACAGGAACAGGTACTGCACAGGAACAATTCAAAAAATACCTTGAAGAAACTCCACAGTTTAAACATGCGAAGCTTGAGGAAAGCACAACAAATAAAATGGATGATGAAAAGTTCATCAAACTAATTAGTGATAAGTTTCATCAATAGTACACCGGAAAATAAAAATTCAAAGCAAGGCAGATTATCTGCCAATAATTATTTTCCTGCTGAATCTGTTCATGCCGTCAGAAATCATGATCAAATATATTCCGGCCGGCTGATCGATCGTTAAATTACTGTTAGTATTAAATAATTTAACTTTCTGTAATTCCTGTCCCACCAGATTTGTTATGCTCATCGTTGCCGGTAATGAAATCATTTCGTTTAACCTGATCGAAAGAATTCCATTGTAAGGGTTCGGATAAACAAGAAATTCTGCCGTAGGTATTTCATTTTCGCTCACCTTACCATTTGCTGAAACAATTCGCAGGCGGGAGTTGAGCTTAGCTTTTGCTCCCGAGTGAACTAAAGAATAAAACGATGTATATGAGCTTTTGAAAATACATGTGGTTAAAGTTATATATTTATCGGAATGTTAAAATTAGTTATTTAACATTTCAGTCTAAAAAAGCAGAGGGTTTATTAAATTATTTCAATTAATTTCATTGTTACAAAAACCCTCCCTATCATGAAAAAAACATTACTATCCATCCTCTTGTTTGCTTATTACTCTGTAACTGCAAATGTATCTACTCTCAGCATGCTGAACGAAGTCAATGCTGAATGGAAAAACAATTTCGACGGACAGCTTCTTGCTTCGTCAGTAAAAATTGTCAACAACAAATCATTCAACGACTGGATTGCGACGCACCTCATGCTTGTTGAACAAACGCTCAGGCAACGTTCTATGCAACACCTGAATGCTGCTCAAACCAGGAACAGATTAAAATTGCTTGACGAACTTAATTCTTACTGGCATGCCGGTATTTTTCCTGTGAACGATTACTTACCATTTAAAAATCCTGTCTTCATCGACAGGGTCGGTACACATTGCGCAGTCGGCTATCTCATGCAGCAAAGCGGCGCTGAAGCTCTTGCCGAAAAAATTGATTCCGAAAATAAATTTGTATACGTGAAGGCAATCAAAACAACAGGCGTAAGTGAATGGGCAAATGAAAACGGATTTACAATTGATGAACTTGCATGGATTCAGCCCGGTTACCCGGTTGCATTTACCGCAGATGACATGGCAGGCGGATTAAACGGCAATGTCAGGGAACTGGCAATTGATCCGGCCAGTCAATTAATCTATGCCGGTGGAAGTTTCAATGCATCCATAGCAGGATCTGCCTGTAATGGTGTCGCTGTTTATATGAATGATATCAGCGGCTGGAACTGGGTTCCGCTAGGTAACGGGGTGAACGGAACAATAAATGCATTGCTTATCCATAACAATAAACTTTATGCTGGCGGGGAATTTACAATGGCAGGTACTGTGCCTGCCAAAAATGTCGCAGTTTATGACCTGGCAACTATGCAATGGCAATCAATGGGCAGCCTTGACAGCACGGTAAATTCATTTGCAGTATATAACAATGAAATATATGCAGGAGGAAGATTCACCGGGCTCGTCAGCAAGTGGACGGGAAGTCAGTGGCAGGACATAACATCAGGATTTATTTATAACGGCGAAGCAAGAACATTAGAAGTTTATAACAATGAACTGATAATCGGTGGTAATTTTGAGTTGCTAACGGGAGCAATTCGCAAAAATGTTGCAGCCTACGATGGCACCTATATGAATTCATCGGGATTTGGAACAGTTACTCCGGTGAACGACTTCGAAATATATCATGATACGCTTTATGCGGCTTGCGATATTGCCGTAGGGCCCGACACCTGCGCCCTCGCCAGGTTTGTAAATTCAGATTGGGAAGTAGTTATTAAGCCCTATTATTTAATGGTTGAATATTATGGAGGCACTTCCATCCGCAAGTTGAGTGTTGCACAAAACCGTTTGTTTGGAATCGGAGATTTTTTCTGCTCATCAGGTCTGATTTATGGAAACAGAATGATGGAAATTATATTTGATCCATCGACAGGGGACGCAATGTGTATTCCGCTTATTATAGTCGACAGCACTGTACACACAATGGTCAGTCAAAACGATATTATCACATTCGGAGGAGACTTCATAACCGCATACGGCGATTCATTAAATCATGTCGGCCAGTTGATGAGCATTCTCAGCGGAATTCCAAATATCACATTCAATACTGCCAATTCATTCGTCGTATTTCCTAATCCGGCCAATGACAGGATAAATGTTCAACTTAATAATTTTTCCACTCAGAAAGTATGTTATGTGAAAATTCTGAATTCCATTGGAAAAGAAATTTACAATCAGAAAATAACCGGACCCGTCTTTTCTATGGATTTATCCGGAAAGAGCGCGGGTATCTATACCGTACAAGTTGTAGATGAAGGTGGAGTTTCTATAGGGTCGAAGAGAGTGATTATGGAATAAGCATTCAATTTACAGGGGAAGTCCGCTTACAGTCTGAAAAAAATCAATACTGTAAACGGACTTCCCCTGCAAAAAGAACACTTATTAATATGCTACTATTACTTTCCTGCTAAACTCGTTCTTACCATCAGAAATCCTCATCAGATAAATTCCTGCCGGCTGGTCAATTGATATGCTGTTATTCACATTAAACAACTTAATCCTCTTTAACTCCTGACCAACAAGGTTTGTAATGCTCAGTGTTGCAGGTAATGAAATTGTTTCATTCAGCCTTATTGAAAAATTGCCGGCAGAAGGATTCGGATACAATTGAAATTCAGAAACAGGCATTTCACTTACAGAAACAGGAACTGCCGCTTCAAGCCGGCATAAATAATCAATAAAGTATTGCTGATATTTTGTGAATTCACCTCCGCAGATAACTTTACCGTCAGACTGCAATGAGATTGTCCGTAACTTGCTGTTAAATCCCGTTCCGGTCACTAATGTGTTATCATAAGTACCATCCGTATTAATCCGAACCAGGTGAGGAGAAGAATGATTATCATAACTAAGAAAATCTCCGGCTACCAGAATCTTACCGTCAGGCTGAATGATAATTTCATTCACAACTCCGTTCGAAAATGCCGCTCCCGATAAAAATGTTAAATCCGGACTCCCATCCGTATTAATTCTTGTCAGGCGCGGACTGTAATCTCCATTGTAATTGGTAAACATTCCCCCAACCAGAATTTTCCCATCCTGCTGAAGGGCGAGAGAATATCCGACACCATTTAATCCGACATTACAATGAAAAGATGTGTCAATCGAACCGTCCGTATTCAATCTCACAATATTTTGTATGGCATTCGAATTATATGATGTGAAATTACCGACAACGACAATTTTTCCATCGCTTTGCAAAACAAGGTCCTTTACCTCACCATTAAATCCGGTCCCCATAAAAAATGTCGGATCAATAGAACCATCACTCAGTAAGCGAACTATCCTGTTTACGTTTGTACTGTCATAATATAAAAACACCCCTCCTACTATTATTTTTCCATCAGGCTGAACTACGATTGCCTTTGTCGATTGATCGAAAGCATAACCATGATGAAAGGTGGTATCAATTTCACCGTCCATAAATATTCTGACAATATACTTATGGATCTTGGTTTTACAGGCAGTGAAATTACCCACTATGTACATTTTATTTATAGCCGGATCTATGGCAATGTCAATGGCACTTTGATTTAAAGTTGTATGCATGGCAGTATCAATGCTTCCATCGGGATATAGTCTGATAAATCTGTTAACACCGTAACCATGGTACTTACTAAAGTCTCCGCAAACAATTATTTTTCCATCGGGTTGAATGAATGTTTCCGTAACAAAATCCGAAAAATCCTTGTCACAACTTAATGACCCATCCAACACTCCATCCGGATTAAGCCTTGCGATTTTTCTGCGTGTAACATTGTTAACGGTAATATAGTCTCCTCCGACCAAAATAAATCCATTGGAATATAAACAAATCGAGTGAACGGTATTTGAGGTGCCTGCGCCGGAGTAGAAAGTCTGATCATAGGAACCATCTGTATTCAAACGGATGAGACAGTCCCTGTAATAGGTTGAATCTACCAGGAAATACCTTCCGCCAACTAAAACTTTTCCGTCGGGCTGAATGCACAATTCAAAAATCATATCATTAAATCCTGTACCGACATCAAAAGTTGTATCCCGCGTTCCGTCTGTATTTAAACGGCAAAGTCTTCTTTGTGAAATACTGTTATAATTTTCGAAATCACCTCCCGCTATTATTTTACCATCGGACTGAATAGTAAGTGTCAATATCATTTCATCGAATGCAGGATAAATATAAAATCCCTGGTCAAGAGTTCCGTCATTGTTAAGCCTCACGATTCGGTCTGCCGGAGTTCCATTGAACATTGTAAATCTTCCCGCCACAACAATTTTTCCGTCGGGCTGAACAATTACGGATTGAACCCAGTTATCAAATCCTGTTCCGATCGTATTCGCAAATGCTGTGTCTATCGTTCCGTCAGTATTCAGTCGCACCAGATTCAAAGCACTATCCCCGCTATAGAATGAAAAGTGTCCGCCAAGTAAAATTTTCCCGTCCGTTTGAATGGCCAGAGAAGTCGCATTTAGATTTGGTGTGGTATTGAATGCGAATGAATAATCCGTTGAGCCATCAGGATTCAAACGCAAAATTCCGCTGCTGGTATCATTATCATGAGTGTCGAATGATCCGCATACTACAATTTTATTATCAGGTTGCAGAATCATATCGCTTATGGTTCCGTCAAATAAGCCGGGATGAAAAGATGTATCCGGTAAATCCGCAAGATCCAACCTCATTATATAAGGAAACGTATCGTTATTATATAACGTAAAACTTCCGCCGGCGAGAACGAAGCCATCTGGCTGAATGATTAATTTCATCATGCCTCCATTGAACCGTGACGAATCGTCAAGCAAAAGCACGGGCTTGCCGAAAGTTGTATCAATGTCGCCTGATTGTTGGGCATGAATGCTTATTGCAAACAGCAATTGCAAAATGAAATAAAGGGGGAGCTTTTTCATCGTTTAATTTTCTGGAATAATGGATTAGACATATATACT
This sequence comes from uncultured Flavobacteriales bacterium, assembly GCA_964486655.1. Lineage (GTDB taxonomy): Bacteria > Bacteroidota > Bacteroidia > AKYH767-A > 2013-40CM-41-45 > JADKIH01. Next base: position 13,042 of record CAZAON010000244.1, on the reverse strand, counting down.
TCTTTTAGAAGATTCATACGTTCTTCAAAACTACTCTTTAAGATCATTAAATTGAGGAAAATGTACAGTTGCCGCTGTTTTATTAACCGGCGTAGTGGTAATGAAAACAGATGTTTCCTTAATGAAAAATGATTTTTGCGGTTTTTCAGCAAATGTTTAGATAAGAAGTTGAAACCGGCAAAGCCATTGTTTTATTAATCAATCACCTCTCGACTATGCTAATGCTGAATTGTAATTTCAAAACCCAATTGTAAATAGGTATTACTAATTTTAGATTTGATGCCTATTTGTCACGAGATCCGCTACGCGGAAAACATATTCATTGTGCGGAAGAATGTCGAGGGGTCTTTACAATTTTACTATTCCACCATTTCCCTGAAAAGCGCATTAACCGTTTCTTCCAGGTTATCACAAACACCCGGATGCGGCCGGGTCGTCTGAATCGAAGCACTGCGCACTGCCGTAAGCCAGCGAAATCGTTCTGCCATGTCCAGGCATGCAATGGGTCCGCCTTCTTTATTTCCTGATGCGATGTTATGAAAAGCCTCGAGATTTTTCCGGATCTCATCGATATCGGCTTCAGGAAGCAGCGCGAGAATTTTTTCTTCGTGAATATGATATTTCACGTCAAGAAATTTTTCTCTCTTGCAAAATAAGATGACTCCCGTATTGACGAACTCCTCGCGTTCGACGACAGGAACAATTCTTACGATGGCATACTCATATAGATATTTTTGCTGCATCCTTTGCTTCGGAGATAAATTGATTCGAATGATTGAGTCTTAATTTCAGAAAGCTAAAATAGATATTGCGTAGCTGATCCGGCGTCTGATCTGTCGATTCCCATTTCAGCCATACATCGGGAATCAGCTGAACGATTTCCTGGAGTTTGGATTCGTTTAAAACATTTTGGCAAAACAGATTGGCTTCATCCAGCATGGTGGCCTGTGACAACAGCACATGATCTTTAATATATTCGAAAGGCCCTGTCGCTTTTTTCTCCCATCCATCCCAGTTGTACTGGAAATACAGACAGGAACCATGATCGATAAGCCATAATTCTTTTTTCCATAGAAGCATATTGGTGTTGCGATATGTGCGATCGACATTGGTAATGAAGCTGTCGAGCCAAACGATTTTCGAGGCCAGGAGCGGATCAATTTTTGTAACGGCAGGATCGTAAGTAAAAGCGCCCGAAAGAAAATGCAATCCGAGATTCGTCCCTTTACTGGCCTTAAGCAAATCCTGTATTTCCTCGTCGCCTTCCGTTATTCCAAAACACTCATCCAGCGCCTCAAAAACGATCTCCGGAATTTTCAGTCCGAGCGCCCGCGCAATCTCGCCACCCACAAGCTCTCCGATGAGTGTCTTCACTCCATGCCCGCTTCCCTTGAATTTAATGACATACTTGAAACCATCGTCTGCCTCAGCCAAAGCAGGCAGCGACCCCCCTTCTCTGAGCGGCTGCATATAGCGTGTAACGGTAACGGTGCGAATGGGGTTCATGCTGCAAAGTAAAGCTATTATCTCAACTATGCGGAATCTCAATATTACAGTCTGAGTTCAGACCCGGACTTCAGACCCGAACTGCCCATACTATCGTATCAACTCAAACATCCCCTTCTTCTTCAGCTTCTGTCCGTCGAGCCAGGTCTCCACTTCTGCCTGGTAAACGTACGTGTCCTGCGGTTGCAGCTCGCCTTTGTAATAACCATTCCAGCCCTCGGAAATATCAGTCGTTTCAAAAACGAGCTGGCCCCAGCGATTGTATATTTTAAATTCAACAAGCTGTTTAATTCCCCAGCCGTTTACGAAAATCAAATCGTTTTCATTATCACCGTTCGGTGTAAATGCAGTCGGCACATCAATGGATGTTACCGGCTTTACAATAAACTCATACGTTGATGTAACTGAAAAACATCCTGCACCATCCGTAACCGTAAAATCATACGTAATGTCCTCGAGCACGTTTGATAAAGGTGTCGCGCAAGTAGAGCATGATAAAAACGTTATCGGATTCCACATATAGATATAACCCGGATCAGGCATTTCATAACCGATTACTACCGGAGAGCCAATAACTATTGTTGTGTCTGTATGAACTTCCGGAGCCGGTTCGAAAATAACGACAGGAACTGTTTGTGATACCGTACAGTCGTTGGTATCTGTCACCTGTACTGTGTATGTCACGCTCGATAATGGCGTTGCAACCGGGTTCGGTATCGTATCATTACTCAGATCTGTCGAAGGCTGCCATAAATAACTTATTCCGCCCGAAGCAAACAGCTGCACCGGATTCCCCTGGCAGGTATCTCCGCCTGTTGCAACAATCGGTGGAGAAGGTGGTACTAGTATTTTCTGAACCAGTGAATCATGACAGCCTGTTACGTTGTCGCCAACGGTTAAAATTACATTATAAGTTCCAGGCGTATTATAGGTAACAGGAGGCGGATTCGCGCCGGCAAACGTTACACCATTGCCGAAATTCCAGTTATAGGATGTCGCATTCAGCGACTGGTTCGTTACTAAATTTACTTCTCCAACGCACAATGTCGAATCATCATTCGGAAATGCGAAGTCGGCAATGACCGGATAAATATTCAGAATATTTGTATGTGTTGCCGTACAGGCCGAATCAGGCGACCACATTACAAGTCCGACAGTTGTTTGTCCGCTCGACGGATTGATATTAAACGTATGCGTCACCGGAGAAATTCCTGTCGTATCCGTTCCATCTCCAAAATCCCACATGAAGGACAACAGATCACTTGTATCTCTTATTGACAATGTAACCGATTGACCTTTGCAGATTGTGCCCGGCATCAGATCAAAATTTCCTACAGGTCCTTCGACGGTCAGCGATTTTTCAACCGTATCCCTGCAGCCAAAACTCGTTTGCACAATCAGCGAAACCGTGTATGTACCCGGAGCCTGGTAAAGAGTTCCCACTGTCGGCGCGCTGATTACCTGCGACCCGTTTCCCAAATCCCAGTCCCAGAAACCCGGAATCGTATTGTTTGTTGTGTCAGTATAACTTACCAGCAACGGATAACACTTGTTAAAGATGGTATCGGCCGAAGACTGAAAGCCTGCAATCGGATATTCCTGAACATTGACGTATGCCGGAATTGTTTTAGATCCTCTGCAGCCGAATGAATTCGTTACATTTAATGTGACTGTATACGATCCTCCCGTATTATATGCATGCCATGGCGATTGAACCGAAGAACTATCACCGTCACCGAAGTACCACATATATGTCATACCGCCTCCGTTTGGTTGAAACTTTACAGAATCACCCGCACAAATTCCGCTTGCGGTTGATGCGAATGTCGAATCAGGAATAGACGGAGTTACATTGAATACTCTTGTACTTGTACATCCAAGCGTATCTCTTACTGTTAGTCTTACCTGGTAACTTCCGGTCGGAGGTACTATAGAAAAAGTATGAGTCGGATTTTGCGACATTGAAGTATCACCGTCTCCGAAGTCCCACATCCAGCGAACAATTGTTGTATCAGCAAAAGAACTGTCGGTGAAATTTACCGTGAGCGGAAGACAACCAAAATTCGTATCGGCTTTAATGACCGATTGAATTTTATATATTTCAATAAAATGATCGGATGTGTCCTTGCAACCGTTAATATCCGTAACAACAAGCTTCACAGTATGTAAACCTCCAACACTGAAAGAATGAGAGGCAGACGGATTCTCACCATTAATCGGAGGTGCGCCATCGTCCCAGTACCAGAGATATCCCGTGTGACACTTCGGATTCACATCTTGTGAATTGACACCATCAAAAGTGACTGAAGTACCTGAACAGGAAATTGTATCTGCCGTTATAATAGATTTTAAATCTCTCACATGAATCGTATGCATTTCCGTATCAGCCTGGCAACCGGTTGAAGGGTTATAACCCGTGAGTAATACATTATAATCTCCAGTTGCCGCATATGTATGCGATGGCACCGAATCTGTAGTTGTGTTAAGTGTTTGCCCGTCTCCGAAATCCCATGTCCAGTTCGCCGCATCACTTATCTTTCCTTTAAATGTATATACGAACGGACTGTCGCAATTATTAACCGGATAGAAATGAACCAATGGTCCGTTTACTGTTATCGCATTCGTAATTGTTGTTGTTCCGATGCAACCATTATAGGAAGCGTCAATGGTAATGTTTTGCGGTCCGGTCACATTATCAAAGCTCCAGGTCGGATTATGATCCAGATAACAATGAGACATTATTCCACCATCGGCCGTATAATGTATAAAATGAGCCGAATCACCCGGAGGAGTGAGATCGGTAAATTGAACAGGGTCATGAACACAAACCGGCGACGGACTTACGCTGAAGGAAGGTGTCGGTGGCTCCCCGACGTAAATCGTAAGTGTAAATGATGTATCAATGCAACCGAGTGAATTGGTGATTATAATATATGGATGATAAATTCCCGGAGTTGTATAGGTATGTGTTGTAACAGTATCGTTTCCGGGATGTGTTCCGCCATCGCCGAATACATACAACCTGGATGTAATAGGTTCTTTCGAATGGCTGGAGTCATCGAACTGAACAGTCAGTGGCGCGCATCCATATGCCACACTTGCGGCGATCCATCCCGAAGGCTTGAATACGGTATCACGCTGTGAATAATATTCGATACAACCATGGGCCGATTCAACTTCAAGCAAAGTAGAGTAAATCTGCGGATCGAAAATTGTGTACGGATTAAAATCAGTTTGAAAGATCGTATCAACCGGAGTAGTTACTGTTGATGTAGTAAAGTCATAAAATGTCCATTTATATGAAACAGCATTTACCGATTGATTGACGTAAGTAATGATTGACGGATAAGAACAACTGTAATCGGGCGACGATGTGAACTGCGCTTTTAAATCCTCGACAATAATCGTAATCGTAGTGTCATCAGAACAACTACCAACGGTTACTCTGAGCAATACATTATAGGTGCCGGAATTGGTATAAGTATGAACAGAATCATTGCCATTAGTCCCGTCACCATAATCGTAAAAATAAACTCCGCCGCTTGATTGATTTCTGAATGTTACTGTTTTGCAAACCGTATCGTTAACGGCATCAACCGCAAAGAATGAAGCGTTAGGCTGCATAATTGTAGCGTTGGTATTAGCTGATGCCGAACAATTATTATTATCGGTTACTGTTAACGTAATAGGATAAACTCCGATAGTATTGTAATTCACCGCCGGCGGATTAACAGATGTTGATGAATCACCATTTCCAAAATGCCAGAGATAAGTGAGTGCCGTACTTCCGGTAGTTGAATTGGACACCGAACCATTTGCGGATAATGTTACTGCTAACGGCGGTACACAAGATGCAGGCGGATTGGGATTAGAAGTAAGAACAGCAATTGGCGGAACAGATGTCTGTACATAAGCAGTGCGTACAAAAGAAGAATCACAGCCATTTGCATCGGTAATTTTCAGTGATACATCAAAAACACCGGCAAGATTATAAGTATAAGCCGGGTTCGTACTGTTACCGATGTTCACCCCGCCATCTCCAAATGCCCATTCTCTTAAAGTGATGGCAGTGCCGCCGCCGCCGAAGGATGAATCCAGGAATGCAACATTAAGCGGGAGACAACCTGTATGAGGGGTGGAAGCTCTGAAAAATGGAGAAGGCTTGCCGAATACATTAATCGTTAATGAATAATTTACATTATTTCCTCCGACGATTGCCGTAAATTGAACGTTGTAGGTGCCTTCTGTAATATAAGTATGTGTCGGAGATGCAATGTTCGATGAGGTTCCGTCACCAAATTGCCAGTCGATATTAGTCGCTCCCGGCGGAGAAGTAAATGTTACTCCAACGAGTGGCGCGCAACCGCTGTTGGGATTCGCCGTTATCTGCGCATGCAGTTGCCTGCCTGTAAAAAGCATCAGAAGCAGAACAACTATTTTAAATCGCATCATATTAATTATATGTTACCAGAGGTAAAATCGAAATGAAAGATATTTCTGACACATTCTGTCATATTGCCCTACTGTAAATCCGCAAGTACAACCATCAGAATAATATGACATGATGTTGCCAATATCCGGAACGTACCAGTCGCCATTTGCATCCTGCGTATATGGATCTAACTCACAATCGCTTGAGGCTTCTCCTTGCGGATCTGCCGGTGTATCACAGATTAGATCTCCCGTTGTTGCACAGTTACTTCCATTGGCCAGTTCATTTCCAAAATCTGTTTCAAACGTATGATACAGTCCAAAAAAATGACCCATTTCATGCGGAAAAGTATTGCCGGTCAGACAAGTTTTAGACATCCATATTGCATCCCGACCCGGTGGCAAAGCACCTAGTCCGCAAACAGTATCATTCGGACCTTTAATTAATATTTGTGTGAGATAAACATTGATCGTCTTTGCCGTATGATAAAGCGCGTATAACTGACCGTCCTCATCCGGCATGTAAAGAATATCGTAATTCCAGTCATCAATATAATTTACCGCGCAGATATCAAATGAAAGACAAATAGGTGCAAAATAATTGTTGAGATTACTAACTGTTGCCGTGAGGTCGGCATTGGAAACATTTGGCTGTCCGTTCTTATCATTTACAATCCAGAATGTAAGCGAAAGCGTTTTATTCAGACAATAACCCGGTACTGCATTTGAAATAGTAGGCGGCTGAGAAGCAGCACGCGATCTTTCCAACGCAACCTGTTGCGGAGTTACTTCAACACCGCATTTTTTCTGACAGTATCCTTCAACACCAAAAAGGGAAACAAGAAGCAGCAGTGCAATAATTCTCATACGGCCAGTTCTTTTATAGTAAGACATAACATTAATATTATTCCTCATCTTCTTTCGGCTGTGGATTAGCTATTTTTCCAACTATTCTGAATTCCGTTCTCCTGTTTAACTTTCTTCCCTCTGAATTATCACTTCCGTCAGGATTCTGGTTGGCTGCAATCGGTTTCGATTCACCATAACCTTTTGCTTTCAGTCTTTCTTTCTCTATGCCTTTTGACACCAGATAATTCACAACACTTTCAGCACGTTTTTGTGAAAGTCTTAAGTTTGAATTATCATCACCGATATTATCTGTATGAGATCCCATCTCAATAACAATTTCGGGATTATTGATCAGGAAACGAAGCAGACCCGTGTCGAGAACATTTTTAGATTCTTCCGATAATTTAGAGCTGCCGTATTCGTAGTAAACATTTTCCATCGTAATCGCGGCATCGGTAGGTCGTGACAGTGACGGATTAATCAGAATCGGCGCATCGTCTATTTTCCCTTTTGTTGTAAATGTATATTCAGAGCTCAGGAAACCATCGCGTTTGAAAACTACCCGATAATCCTTGCCCGGAATAAGTTCTATCCTGTACTTCCCGTCTTTGTCTGTTATCATCGATTTAACGGGAACATACAATGTATCATCAACTCCTCTTAGTTCGAGTTGTACATTTGCAAGATCCAGAGCGGTACGCTGCGGAGAATCTCCATCGGTAGCAACTCCTTCCACAAACATGTGCAAGGACTCAAGCCAATGGAAAGTGTATATATCATCACAGCAACTCAGTTTATCGGAACCTGAAGATGATTGCCTGTTTGATACAAAGAAGCCTTCATCCTTGTTATTTTTATTGAGCACATAATACAGATCATCGGAACCGCTATTGAGCGGCGTACCCATATTTTCAGGCGTACTCCATTTTTTTAATTCGCCGTTACTTTTGAAAATATCCAAACCACCCAAACCCGGCCAACCGTCTGAACTGAAATAAAGTGTACTTAAATCAACATCGTAAAAAGGTGAATACTCATCGCCGGCCGTATTTATTTTCGTTCCCGCGTTTTTTGGCGCGATGTATTCATTCTTCTTTGAATCGAATTGAGTATACCATATATCAAGTCCGCCCCTGCCGTTTGGCCTGTTCGAACTGAAATAAATAATATCCGTTTTCTTTTTACTGTCGAATGCAACAGTAGGCTGAGTGGATGTGTACTGCGGATCATTCACAATTTTTCCCAGTGCCTCCGGCTCCTGCCATGTACCATTCTCCATCTTACTCACATAAATAGCGCAAACAACTTCATTGTCGGGTTTCTTCCTGCAACGTGTAAAATAAAATCTGTTACCATCAGCCGAATAAGCTCCGTTGCCGCAATGAAATCCCTCTTTATTGAACGGACCTTCCAACGGTCCGGCATCATGCCATGTATTTCCTGTTTTTTCGGCTTTATACAATTGACGGAAAGGCTCATCACCAACAGAATCTTCCGGATTAAAAACATAAAATGTCTTATCTGTTTTCAATGATGCATAGATCATTGTTTTGTCGTCAACAAATACCGGCGCATATTCAATGTGAGCCGTATTGATGCTGCTGTCGAGAGGCTGGATATCAATCTTCAACTGCTTACTCATAATCGTCTTCGCACTTTCCGCCGCCTTCGCATTACTCTTTATCTGAGAGGTATAAATGCTTTTATCTTTGCCTTTGTATTCCTTTTTGAATTTGGCAAACTGTTTATCCGCCTCCTCATAATTGCCATTTGATTTAAGCATGGCACCATAATAAAATAAAGCGAGTCCGTTTTTTTCGGGATTCAGATCATATGCCTTACTATAGGCTTCCTCGGCTTTTTTATAATTCTTCGATAATCTGCATGCCTCCGCAAGTTGATAGGCGGCTTTATAATCTGCTGGCTTCAGTTTGCAATACTTTTCATAATACATGACTGCCGAAGTGTAATCGTTAAACTTCATTGCATTCTTTCCAAAGCTTTTGAGCTGCGACGGTTTTAATCCCGCAAGATCATCAGTCTGCGATGATGCAGGAAGCCACAGGCTACAAAGCACAAATAAGAATAACAACCGTTTAATAGCGATCACAAGGTATTTTGATTTTAACGAGACGTGTACTTGGAGCTGTATAGGTCAATGAAATTTCGAACGCTCCCTTATTTTTTGTTGCAGGCTGCAATGATGAAACGTTCACATCGTAACTTAATCCTACATCTATATTTTTGAGATTGACTCCTGCCGTAATAATTGCCGCATCCATTTCTGCCGTAAATGTGTTACGTGCATGCAATCCGGCATAGATGCCTGTGATGTTCGCTGGGTTTTCAGTAATCTTCTTTCCTGCACGCAGACCGGCAATAAAATCAGTTGCCGACTGTTGCTGCATATAAAGAATATCAGGTTGTAAATAAATTGTTTCGTTTAATTCCCACTTCAGATTAAATGTAATTACACTTCTTGGTTTCAGATTATCGGCACTTTCATAAAATGAATCAGTCGGTTTGTTAATATGGAACATTGCAAAACCAACTTTCGGAGTGACTTTGCCGAACTTTCGATTCCATCCTATTCCGATATTCATATCAATAAATGAATAATTGCTATTTAACTTGTCATCAAATGATGCCAGCTTCGGATCAAAGCTTCCGATTTCCTGGTTGAACTGATCAGGAAAAGAGAGCTTGTCAACATTTATACTTTTCATCACGTATCCGGCCTGGTAACCGACATGAAATGCATGCTTATTAAAAGTGCGATGCCATGCTACTGAGAGATTAATTTTGGTAGCAAACAGATTTCCGGGGCCCGATTTATCGGTAACAAGGTTAATACCTCCGCTGAATTTTTCTCCGATCAGATAAACGGGCATGTCGAAACCAAGCGCATTGGTCATGTAACCCGGACTAATGGCACTCCACTGATTACGGTAAATATTATTAATTCTCCAGTCGCCCTTGAAATCGCCTGTTGCAGCAGGATTCAGCGTTAACGGTGATGCATAAAACTGGGAAAAATGAACATCCTGAGCCTGAATAGCAAAGGAAGTACAGACTAATAAAAATGCTAATAGAAAACGACTCAAGGGGAGGGCTTTGGTGAGGGTAGATTTATAATTCGATACAATTACTATTTAATAAATTGATTTTTATTTTTTCAATTATGCAATAATGAAAGTATTTTTTGGAAGAAGCAATTTAAAAAAAAATTAATTACACTCAAATAATGAATGCTGAGTATTAAATTTTAACAATTGCATTCGCCAAATGTCTAAGATTTTGATGTTTTTCAATGAATTCAAAAAATTGTTGAAATTCCTTAACTCCGCATAACATCTTCAAAACAAACTGATTTAGCCTGAAAGTCATTGCTTTTAGCCAGAATCAACCTTTAGTATGACTTCTAAAAATCTGAATATTGCTATTAAATTATTCCAATCAAACTTGATCCTATAATTTAGGGCTTGGGAAAAATTTATTGAAAATCCTTGAGGTGGATTATTCCTTCAGATAAGAAAAGGAACCCTTTCATATTTTCAAATGAGAATGGTATAATTACCCGAAGAATTCTAAGAATTAATAATATTAAAATGACAAATTATACAATTGCTAAAAAATGGCTGGCTGCTTTTAATGAACATAATCTGGAAGCACTACTTTCTCTTTATGATGATAATGCCGAGCATTACAGTCCTAAATTAAAACTTAGAAATCCGGAGACAAAAGGGAAAATAAGAGGTAAAGAAGCCATGCGAGCCTGGTGGAAGGATGCGTTTGAACGACTGCCCGAATTGGCCTATATTGAGAATACAATCACTGCATCCGACGATCGCGTTTTTATGGAGTATACAAGAGTGGTTCCCGGCGAAGAAAATATGAATGTGGCAGAAGTTTTAGAAATTAAAAACGGAAGAATTGTGGGGTCGAGGGTTTATCATGGGTGAATAATTGAAGATTTTGAGATATCTCCAATTGGAAACAAGAAAAAGGTAAGAGCAAAGAAAAAACTCTTAAGCATTTAAGTAAAGTGAAACCGAAAATGGGGAAGCTAAATACGCTCCCCTTATTATTCTTCACTTTGGATTACGCTTGTTGATATACTCATCCTATTAACTTTACCAGCTGTATCAAATTCGAACATATAGCTCAAACAGCTTTGTTGTTTACAAGATCCAACACGGTATGAATAGCCGAAGTCATTTGAATTTGATGGTTTGCCAAAAATGCTGCTAAGCTGCTGTTTACTAAAGGTACGAATACAAGGCATGTATGTAGAATCGATTGCCTTATAGAAGGCTCTGCTCGCCTCATAAAAATTACTATCAGGCAAAAACTTCCAGTTAGAAGATACAAACTCAATCAATTCCTTTTCGCAAGGAATTTTAGCCGGATTATTTTGAGTCTTACAAGCTACGACAATATACAAAAGCAGGATCAGCCTCTTCATTGCTTAACAATTTTTGTAAGATAACTGTTTCTGCCAATGTTGACACGCATTAGGTAAAAACCGTTTTCGATATGGTCCAATTGGATTTGGTGCTGATGCGGTCCTGCAAGTTCGAGATATTCTTCGCCATATACTATCCTTCCTGAGAGATCGTACATTATTAGTATCGCTTTCTGTAATCTCTGTGTCTCATAAGATACTGTAATACTTTGATGGGATGGATTGGGATAAACTATTAAATTTATATAGTGGTAATCGAAATCGGAAACTCCAATAAGAGAACAATTCGCACTACCTGAAACCATTCTACTAATCCCTGGAAATGTGCATTGTGTTGCATCAAACGAATAAGATTCTTGAGTTAAATATCGGCCACCATCAAAAGCAGAATTATCATTTACGACACTTATTCTCCTATCGCTTGGTAATAAACCCAAATAATTATCACCTCTCCACCACATTAACGCCTTCGGATCATTTACGTGTTTAAGTTGCAAACCATGTCCAAGCTCATGAAGGAGAACCTGGTACAAATCTATTTTTCCAGCAACAATAGAATTATTAGGATTAGTATCCGCGACAAATGTTAATCGTGAATTGATTCTCATATCGATCTCAGTAATAAAAGCATTCTTACATGTTGAATAGTTCCAATATGTGGCCGGAAATGAAGTTCTCGCAATTGAAAGGCTATCAGCAGGAGGGAATTCCCAGAATTTAACAAAGCTCACACTATCATAGGATGAATAAGCTGAATCATACGCAAGCGCTGTGTCTCCTAAAAGTTTGTAATTTACAGTTGTTGCACATACCCATTGTAGTATAGCCTTATCAAGACATTCAAGTCGATCAGGATGGTTAGAAAAACTAGTGTCGGTACGGAAATTAAAAGTGTTTGGTGGACCTCCATAGTTCCAAGGTGCTAATATATTACGATACTTGTTGACCTTAATTGTATCTACAAACTTTGTGTTATTAATTGAGTAAAATATATTTAAAGAGTCGTTAGGATTATTAATCGTATCATCAAAAGATGTTTTAATTAAAACTGGGCCAGTACCTGGAACTTTTGTGTGCCCCACAGAATCAACTACTGATGGGACTTTGAATCGTATCAATGTATCAGTCCATGTTCCAATAAAGTCAATCGTATCCAATGCACAATAATAAGCACCACCACGGTCCGCATCTTTCAAATACAAGTTTCCCATTGCATTCCCGAACCCTAATCCTTTTATTTCGACTGTATCTCCTACTCCTGCATTTACAACATTCGGGATTATTGAATTGATGTACCTGATTCCGCAACCAGAAAAAAAGACATTGTTTGTTGAAACAACACTGTGATAATTACCGTGAGGGTGCAAGGTATCAGGCTGAAAAGAAAATAGACAGGTAGCAAGCGAAGGGGTTGGTCCAATATTTAAATAGCTTGGATGAGAACAATTAAGTATCTTCAGCTTTACGTGGAAAGCAGGAACTGGAAGACTACTTAACGTAGGTAAATGAAAAGTGTTGTACAACTGGCCATGTATGTGCGAAACGATATTCAATTCATTTGGTGAACGATCAGAGTCCAAATTATCACCCCCAAAATTCGTAAAATTTGTTGTGTCACTCAAGAGCGGCTCGTAAGACACTGTACTATTCCCCATAGAATCGATCCAACTTCCGAATGTAAGAGTGTCATAAGTTAATATTAAGGTCACATTCGTAAAGTAAATGGAATTTATGCTGTCACTAAGAGATATATCAAATTCGAAATACTTTTGAGCTCCCGAAGTGGTCACT
>CAZAON010000243.1:0-10395 GCA_964486655.1 uncultured Flavobacteriales bacterium | reverse complement strand
ATGAGTCGAGAATGATATGATTGTACTGCTTGAAATTTTCTTCGACAATTCTATGGTCGTAATCTTTCATCGCTTGCTGAATTTCCTGAACTGATGTTTGAGGAATATTTAATTCGAACCACATTTTACTTTCATTACGCTCTGCACATATATACTGATCGCATTTCAGTATTACGATGAGAATTTTGTCGTCAATTACCGGTATCATCCACTTGATGCGCTCTGCGGTTCGTCCTAATCCGCTGCATTCGATCAACTGATTGGTCTTGTCTTTCTTAATGGCATGTATGAACTTATTGACCGCTTCCTGCTCTCCTTTCCAGGTAAAGTTTCCGTACCTGATCCGGAACTTATCCACGGAGATGTATTCGTCGAAATGCCCGGAGATCATCTCTGCCAATGTCGTTTTACCCGAACCTGTATTTCCGAAAAGAAAAACCTTCATGTCATACCCTCTTTAATTGTTTCCGCAATGGCCGGCTGATATCCGTTGATGATGGAATTCATAAGTCTGCTGATACCACCGTATGTCGTGCGACTATAGAATTTCTTTGCTTTACGCATCTTCTGCTCGCCGGCTTTGCGATATGCACGTGCATTTTCCGCAATACCATGTTTGACTCCGCGACTGGAACCCATGTCGACCATACGCCCGTATTCAAGAAACGAAAGCTGGTATTCTCCGTCATTTAATCCGGAAGAGTTGAATACCTGGTATGATAAGGACCGGAGCAGCTCATCGGTAACGCCGATTTTCATTTTCTGAAACTTCTCGCGCAACCTGCCATCTATCCAAAGCGCCCATTCTTCGAGCTCGTCGTTTATGAATTTTAATTTCTCGGGATCCATTACGGTCTTATTTCGATATAATCAATACTTGCTTCGGCAATTTTCGAATTGCTTACTACTTCAATCGATGCATTCTTTGGCAGAAATGTGTGATTGCGGAAACGGAATGATTTATTGGGATTGAATTTTAAGATGTGTAAAATATTGAAGTAGAATTTCCGGGTCCAGACGATACCAATGTTTAGCATATTGAACCATTTTCCCCACCATAAACTACTTATGTTCTGAAGACCTTCAAGTTTAACGTTAATGAGCGGATCGGTAATTCCTCCGGCAGTAAACCAGCACAGGCTTGAGGCAAAAGGATATCCTTCCAGACCTTCATCGGCTCCAAATTCTCTCCAAAAGAATATTCGCACATCGGTATTGTTATTTAATCCGATGTTGAAGCCGGGAGAGCTGCCGAGATTCTTCACTGCCGGCACAAGCATGCGTGCTCCGGTATCTACATTGTAGATATACCGATTCAAAACAGGTGTACATTTGATTAAGTAATCTGATTCTCCCTTTTCATCGTAGTTGAGTCGCGGATAATAATACTTGTAAAAACTCCACACCAAAAGCCCGGAAACCGTATCAATTTTGCTTTTATATAGCTGTGATGTGTTTAAAACAAGTGCAACCTGATCAGATGAAGTTGGTGTTGGTAAAGCGTAATGACTTTCGAATTCACCTATAAATGCATTTATATCATATGTTTCGGTGATTAATTCTGTCAACTCATCATTGTCGGGAAATTCAAATTGAACAGATTTAATTTGAGGCCCGAGTATCTTTTTTATATATCTCTTAGAGCCAATACTTGAAAAGTCCTGTGCGGGATATGAATTCAGCTCCGTAGTTATGTAATCAATATTAAGAATCCTCTTGCTGCTATTATAATCGAATTTTAAACCGAGTGTTTTCATTCGATTAATCAGGTCGCCCAAAGTGATGTCAGGGAAATGATTAGAAATCTTCAGTTCTGTTTCGTAGAAGTTATATCCATCTCCCGGATTGGATATATGCATATCTAACGTTGATCCTGCATCAAGCATTAAAGTTGTTCCGTTTCCTTTTGTAAAATGCGTTGTAAATTTCAAACCAACTTCACTATCGGCAGCAATATAATTTACTGAGAAAATTCTGTCGAGCAGATTTGTACGATCAATGCTCTTTGTAAACTTTACAACACCCGCAACTTTAATTTCAAATATGTATGTTGTTACATCGGTATAATCGGTATTCACAACGAAATCGAATCGATGTAATCCGGGACGGGAAATATTTATTTCACCATTTACATCGTTGTGAACATCGAAGGTGTCGAAAAGTTCAACCCCAAAAGAACATTGTCCGCCGCCTAATCCAAGGTTAATTGGGAATGTGGCGGAAACCATCAGAGCATACATTTTCAAAACATTATCCAATGCACGATTGTTGTAAATCAACATTCGATTGGATACATCTGTATCTGCTATGAATGATCCCGCTAAAGTGATATCTCCATGATACATGAAAATTTCTTTCAGGGCTTTAATGATCAACACCTGAGGGCAAAGAGCATCATAATTGTGAACCGATGAGTAACTTACATCATGGTCATTCACGAAGAACTTATTAAGTGTTCCATCCCAACGGTTTAATATTCCGTGAAAATCAGTATTAGCACTTCCGTAAAATGCTGCATTATGCATTGTCGGGAATACATACTTAGGATCCGGAGTTGTTCCTACATCATTCTGGTCTTTTGCATGAGCAATAAGCTCTTCAGGTGTTTCACAGATAAATGGTGTTTCAAATTCTGCATATAATTCAGATAATTTCCTTCCGGTAAATCCCAATCCCTGTAATCCCGTAATCACATCCACATCAATTTCCCCCTCAGTTGTCTGCGTATATTCATACCGGCCTTCGAGAATTTTCACCGTATCCTTAAAAACTTCTACAGTATCGTCATCGTTGTAAGGATATTCGAGATTTGAATCTTCGGTGTGAAGGTTCTTTGAATTGAGGGCGTTGTTTTGTTTGGCCGAAACAGTTATAGTATTTACCATTTCGCCATATTCCAGTTCTTCGGAGAAGAAAAGATTAGCCATAGTAATAGTGATACCAACCTGCCGTTGCAGTTTGAGGTAAAATTTACGGGCTAATTTGATTCCAATCATCGTACAGGTATGGCAGAGTAAGATTCGTTATCGTAAGCGATTTTATAGTCGAATTGCAGAGCATAGAGGTCCTGATTGTCTTTACCCGGGAGTATTTCCTTTTTGGTAAGAATTATCGGTATCAGTGTCTCCATGTCTGTCGTATCAAGTTCGAAAGTGTAGAGAGAAGATCGAAAGTCGCGCAGCCAGTCGGCTTCTTCTTTTGATTTGAAGCCGGTGTTAACAGTGCGAATGGCTTCTTCCATGCTTTCCAGTCGTTGTATGGGTGGCGTGCGATCGCCGAAGTACACGGGTGCGGTTACGTCGGCATCCACATCGGTGTAGGTTGGTTTTGGAATCGAATTGCCGATGGTACGCAGGCAATCGAAGCCCATGAGAGAGTTGGCGAAGAAGAAGAATCTTTCATACGGGCGGTCAATGGGATCAATAACATAGGTTCTGCCTTCGGCCAGTAGTGCATTAGTATCATCGTTAGCGGCGCTTACGTGGTAATACAAAGCGTTTGCGCCCGGTTCCAATGCACCCAGGTCGTGTATATTGAACCCCACGGGAACGAAGTACCAGTCGTAAGCTGATATTCCGGCCAGGGTGAAAACAATGTCGTAATCGTAGTTATTTCCTGTATCGAAAAAAACCGTAAAGCGAACGCGCAGGTTGGCAACTGAGTTATCTACCGGTAATTTTATTGTTAAAAATTCTGGTTGGCGTTTGGAAACTACTGTCGTTTTGGGTTTCCATGTGAGCCATTTGGCTTCATCCTGAAACCACTCAGGAGTCGTTCCGTTTTTCTCCATCTGCTTCGGAACACCGCCACGGTATAGATCGAACTCTGCCGAGAAGGTGTCGTCAGGCGTTCCGTCCGCGGCAAATTCGGCTATTTCAAATTTGGCAAGTGCAATCTTATCATATGCCTGCTGAAGATCGGGTAACGTTACATCGGGCTTTATATAGGTTGTAAACGAAGCATCGAAAATTGTTTGCATGTCAATTTCGCACGTACCTGCATCGTCAATATAAAGCCGCTGCGTAGCCAACTCTATCCAGTCGCCGCTGGTGTAAAAGTCTTCGGAAACTGAGATTACAATATCGAAGTATGCTCCATAAGGTAAGCTTGACTGAAGCTTGAGCGGAATAATATTCTTCGACCAGCAATGATCGGCCGGAGCCTGTAAG
Source organism: uncultured Flavobacteriales bacterium (assembly GCA_964486655.1). Classification (GTDB taxonomy): domain Bacteria; phylum Bacteroidota; class Bacteroidia; order AKYH767-A; family 2013-40CM-41-45; genus JADKIH01. The sequence goes on along the minus strand of CAZAON010000243.1, from coordinate 6,226 downwards.
ATTGTTAATGCCATTATACTCCGAGATTAAAATTCCACTTGTTTTCGTTCACACACATTGAAATGCTGTCGCCAAATTTGAATTCGATTCTAACACCATAGAAACGATCGTAAACGGGACCTACTTTGAAACCGGAAAATGTGTTCAGGTTTATTATACCGAATTTCTGATCATCGTAATCGCGGTTATCGTCCTTTATCCTTGCAATTATATCTTCGGCAATTATTTCACATTCATCAACGACATCGTCCTGCTCGACGAAGTTATCGGGATCGGCACGCTTGAGAATGGAGAATGCCGCTGTTTTCTCCTTCATATAATTATTCGCCTGGTTGTCGGAGTAGAAAAATTCCGGAGATTCCAGGACACAGATCACTCCATCGGCTTTTTCCAACTTTGTCGTCACATCACGAGGCTTCATCCTGAAGAGTCGTGGCGTGCGATCGGTATGCTTTATATCGACATGCTGCCGGCAAAGCGTTTCAAAATACTTTACATACTCTTTGAGACTATACATTTTTCTTATTGTTTTCCATTTGCATTTCCCACTCTTCCAATCGTAAAATGTTCTGATGCCAGTGAATGAAGATGTGATAGGCTTTTTCCTGCTCCACTTCTTTGCGGGTTTTCCACTTAGTACCGGTCATGTCAACCAATACGCCCGACCAGGAGTAAGGGTCTGAGATTCCTTTGCGCTCAACATCGTTGAACACGGAATCGAATCGCTGCATAACGGTGTTTCTATTTCCGATATACGTCATGTACGCCATCATTTTCATTTCCTTCGAAAGGGATTTGAACACTTTCGACTTTTCCTCGATGGTATTGTCGTTGAGGATTTCGCGCATGTCTCCGTTATAATCCGGATGGTCGGGTGTCATATCAATACGCATCGGACGGTACATGGAGTAGATGACACAGTTCAGGTCATCGTCGGATTTTGTTTTCTGATATTTTTGAAAATACTGTTCTCCAACGATCCAGTCGATGAATGGGATGTTTTTAAATGCCGAATCCGGACCTAGATATGCAATTTCATTGTGAAATATTTTCGGATAAAGCACTTTAGGGAGTGTATTATCCTGCCACAAGAAAATTAATTGCGCCTGCAGCTGCTCAATGTATGCGGGATCGAGATTCCAATAGATTTTATTGGGCAATTTCAGAAAACGGAAAAGTATCATTTCAGCATGTCGCTCAACCGGTTGGTCCGACGAGAATACTTCTGAAATAATATCGAGGTGTTCACGGGTGATTTCATGCCAGCCTTCCGGAAATTCCCGGTGGAATTTCACGTACCTTTTTTTGTACGGTCCTTCTATATCAATCTTGTTCATCTCGCTACGTAGAAAGAATTGTCTTTTGAATTAGGGAACTTCGTATCGGTTGCTGGATCGGTGTATGTGCTGCTTTCGAAGTATGTTTCGTATAAAATTGAGGATGCGTTTTTATTAAGAAACGTTTTCAATTGCTGTATGTAAATCTCGGCATCGGCCAAGGCGCGATCGGCTACATTTTGAATTCTGCGATCTGCCGGAGCCTGTTTTTTATTGGTTCCGGAATCGAACAGGTTGATGAACACGCCATCGGGGCCCACATCGAGCATTCCTTCTTCCAGTGCACGATGAATGGAGAGCGGCGCCATGATTTTACGCACGTAATTGACAACAACCTGATCATCGTCGGAAGGATCGACTGTAGAAATAACCGCTTTCAGTTCGTCGTAATATTCTTCTCCCAGCAATGGCTTGATGTAGAAGTCTTCCAGCTTGAGCATGTACGGTTTTAATCTGACGTACATGCGGCGTGAGTTATCGATGTGATAATATTTATTGAAAATTGTAGCGTTTGGAATAAAATTCTCACGCGACTCTGTGTAGGCAGTGCTCGAAGTCCACAGAGGGTAATCGGCTTTGTTCGCCTCGAGGAAAGCGTACAGATTTTCGAGAGCACGGAAACCGGCATTGAGATATTTGATTTCAACCTTGTCAATTTGCCATTGCCACGGGGTTTTCGTATTCTCCGAGGTAACGACAATTGGACCGTCTGCGGTGACCTTGATCATTCCCTCCGGCAGCCAGAGCATGACGGCAAACCATGAGAGCGACACTTCAATTTTACGAAGCAGCTTTGTTTTTGGCCCATCCAGATCCGGACTTACGGGACCGGCGGCTGAGTTGAGTGCATCATATTGCTCCTGGCCGATGGCGGGGATTATGAATAACTCTTCAGCCTGCTGGATGGATGTCTTGAGTTGATCGAAATCGATCGAACGAGTGATCTTTACTATTTCCTGAACCGTTTCAATGTCGTTGATCAGCATGGTCGTTAGTTATAGAATTGAGTGTTACCGGAGCCATCGAATTCGGCTTCGCCTGCGTTGTCGAATTCGATTTTGTCGCGTGGAATGGTAATGAGATTGAAATATATTACGGAGGGGAAAACCCTTTCAGCCGCAATGGATAGTGTGTTATGAGAACCCTGAATGAGATTAAACAGTAATTTTTTCGGAAAAACGTTTTCCGGTGCGATTGAATTGACAGCAGGAAACCCGGCCTCCATATTGAAGACCGGATTTGGGGCAATCGCAACTGGCGTAAATTGTAATTCCATTATTCATTTCATGTTTGCTCGGGTACTTCAATGCCATTAGTTATCGAAGGCATGAGGATAAATATTACGTTCTCGTCTTTATAAGACGGATTATTCATGGGCTGCACTTCATCGTCGACAGTAATGAACTCTTTCACATCGCAGAAGAATTTTTTCGGAGTGTGTTGAACCTTTTGAGTGTCTTCGCCGAAGAATTCGAGGAAGAATGATTCATTATCATCTACGTCGGGTATATATACATTGGCAGCTACGCTGTCGGCTGATTTTGCGAATTTTTTTAATACACGACCCTTGTCATCGTAGATAAAAGCGTAAACCTGCGAAGCTTGGGTTAAGTCAACGTCAGGAACGGTGACCTTTATTTTCGCATATGATCCCTGAGCCAGTTCGATTGCCATTATTGCTGTATAGATTTGATGGCTTGTGAGCCGTTATCGAGAGTAGTGAGAACAGTATCGTCGGTCCGGAATTGTAATTCCTTCGGCCAGTTGTTGAAGCGTTTCACTGTGTAAATAGGCTTGAGAACCCGGTGACGGTATGCAACGAGGTTGGCTTTTTTGATAATATCGGTCTCGCGCGTATTGCTTCCCGAGTTCCCGCGGGATGAATAGGATCCACCGGGAGTACCCGCGCCGATCAGGTCGGGGTGCGTGAGGAAAGCAAACAGGATTTCACTGTTAGCTGCTGATGATTCAGGAAGATATTTTCCGTCTTTCGAGATGTCGGCGATAGGCTCGATTTTCCATCCGGGAATTTCTTTGCCGTTAATTTTATCGACTGCATAAAACGAGTAGAAATTTTTCTGAGCGTTCTCGACACCGGCAAGGGTGTCGTTCATCAGAGTAATTTCGTCATACTGTATCTTTATTTGCTCAGCTTCAGTCTTTGATTCATAATCTTTATACTTTGATGTGAAATGTGTATTAGGAATCAAGATATGATATTTGAAGTTCGAAGCATGTTTGAATACCGCTTTCAGATATTCGGGAACTTTAGTTGCATTGTCGATCCATCCATTTGTGCGAACGCTGTCCCAATAAGGTAATTGATAAAAGCTTTTCCCTGGAGAAGGAAAATATCCCGGCATAGCGAAGCGAAATCCACTTTGTTTAGATTTTAAGTCGGCGATTGGATCATAATCGCTTATGACCGGGATATCTATCACATCCGCGGCAGTGGACCAGTCGGAACACACGCCAATGTGAGTGAGTTGATTTTTATCGTTGCGCTTTTTGTAACGGGTGTCGGCAGCTTCGGCTATGTAGAGCTTGTTTATTTTATTTCGCCCCTTGTTAAGAATTACATACGGGAAAAAATTGGCGAACCAAAACAAATCTGAGAGAGAGTCAATGAGATAATCATCCTGTATGTCGGACCCGAGAAAAAAGTCTTCTACTTCGGGATAAAGTGTGATGTCAAGAGGTTCGAATCTTTTTTTACCATCCTCGAAAATAAATTTTCCGACTTCGATACCGCTTCCATATGAAGACAGAATGTTGTACAGAAGTGCCGCACTTGCGACACCGCATTTGCCGATGAGTTCGATGATGTCTTGAGGGAAACGGTTGTTCAGTCCCCAGGAGACATATGCTCCGCCATTGTAATCGTTCTTTGGCTTGGTAATTACCTGTGAATCTCCATCACTAACATTGGTGGCGCCGGTACCAACGCCTTTGGCTTTAGGAAACGATACAACAACCCGTGATTGCGGCAAGTAAGCGACACCTGAATGATGGTTTATGATTGGTTTTTCTGTCATTAGAATACCCGTTCGCCGTTGAAGCGTGTAATTAGATGAATGTGAATAGTTCGAATGTTACCGGAAGGAAGAAGTGTGATGTTTCGCGTGAGATTTGCGGCATGGTTGGGATTACGGCGTAATTGCTCTTCTTCCTTGAGTTCAATGCTTCTACCGTGTTGAACTGGCGATTTTTTCCCGGATTTTGTGAGAATTGCCCTGTTTACCTCGAAAAAATCGCCTCCGGTATCGAGTTGCTCGTTGTATTTGACCGCTTTTATTGAGAATGGGATTGAATTTTCGAATTCATCGACGGCTTCCATTTGTTTCAATACATCTCGCAGGGCGATCATATAGCTAAATAACAGCAGAGAGCGGTGGAATTAAAGGACAAGAGGAAAGGCAGAAAATCATATTTACCATGATTTTCTGCCGTAAAAAAGGCCTGTTTAGATCAGGCCTTCGTCAGCGAAGGAGAAAGAACCGTGTTGGGTCAGGATTATGTGATCGAGGACGGTTATTTCTAAAATTTTGCCGCCTTCGACGATATTTTTTGTGAGCTGGATGTCAGAAGCGCTGGGCTGGGTGTTTCCGGAAGGATGGTTGTGAGCCAGTACGATGCTAACGGCCATGCATTTTAGTGCAACGGAGAAAATAAGTCTCGGGTCCGCTACGGTACCGGATATTCCGCCTTCGGAAATTCGGGAGAAGCCTAGTAAGCCATTCGCGCGATTCAGGAAAAGAACGTAGAAGCATTCACGGAGCTCCATTGTTTCTGCTGGCCAGATGTTTCGGAAAATTTCTTCGGCTTGTTTTGAAGTAGTGATTTTCGGCCGGTCGGCGGGTTTCACTTTTGTTGAGTAGCTGATTGAAATTTCAGCGAGATTGTAGTTGAAAAGATTCTTTTGCATAGGTTTTAGATTTTATGCTAAATCCCATGCTGCGACCAGGCGAAGAATACAAAGAGGAAATTGGAATAACGAGTCGACGTGAAACGCTTACGAGCTTATGCCGAGAAAACTATTTGAATCACGGAGTGGAATTTGCCGCACGTGAAACGGCTGCGAATTATCTGAGTCGGGAGCTGCAGGTTTGCATGGAAATCTGGGACCGGGGGAAATGAATCTTTTACGATTGAGGGGAATTAGTATATTTGAGTCAATGAAAAAGAAAACGGCTTGCCTACCCGAAATAGAAGGATTGGATTGCGACAAACGAAATGTATTCGCTGAATTGCAGGTGATAAAGGAGTTTGGTTTTAACGTTGAAGAAAAAATTGATTATCGTTGGGGTTGTGAGGTTAAGATTTTTGGTGCCAGTAAAATGGGATATGGAACACATTTTTTGTATGAGGAAGCTATAAAAAATGCAATTGATGATCTTGTGCGTAGGTTATCTAAAAGTTTTAGGATTAGCCTGCAACAAAAGATTGAAAAACATTTTTGGGAGAATGGCCCAAAGCACATTGATTTATAAAAAAAGCCCCGTTAAGGGGCTTTTTTATTTTCAAAAAATAGTTGATCTACTACATTGTCATATTTCTTCCCTTTACCCGTATTTTATAAACTGCGAAAATTTGCTGAACTACCGATTCTTCAACATTTAATTTTTTTGAAAGCATCATTAAGTTTTGTTCTTCTTCAGCAGTAATTCCACCTACGCCAATCATGTCGAGAACATTGGAAAACAATGAATCACGATATTCTTTTTGAATTAATGGACATGAAGCCTCAATAATTGTTACTAGACTAATTTTATCTTTCCAATGGGCGTCCATTGCTTTTTTATAAGCTTGAACAAAATCATAGTCTTTAAATCTAACAATTGGCACAACAGATCGTGTCAAATTTTCAATTTCACTGTCGTCAACTTCGC
>CAZAON010000242.1:0-3017 GCA_964486655.1 uncultured Flavobacteriales bacterium | reverse complement strand
GATTGGGAATTACAGCTTTGGCAGATATGCTGGCAGCAATGAATTTGAAATTTGATTCAGACGAAGCATTAAATTTTGCCGAAGAAGTAATTAAACGGAAATGTGAGGCTGAGTTTGACAGCAGTATAGACATGGCCATTGAGAGGGGGAAATTCGAAGCTTATGATCCGGGTATTGATGATACTTCAGAGTTTATCAAAATGCTGAGCATTGAATTGCCCGGGATTTATAACAGAATGAAAAAGTACGGACGAAGAAATGTTTCATTGAGTACTGTAGCGCCTACGGGCTCGCTCAGTTTACTGGCACAGACTTCTTCCGGAATTGAACCGGTTTTTATGACAACTTATAAACGCCGTCGCAAATTGAATAAAGAGGGCAATGTGAGAGCAGACTTTATCGATGCATTGGGTGATGCCTGGGAAGAATTTACAGTTGAACATCCCAAGTTAAAGACGTGGATGATTGTAACAGGAAAGAAATCAGTAAATGAAAGTCCGTACCACTTGTCCACGGCCTCTGAAATCAGCTGGAAAAAAAGAGTAGAGTTGCAGTCCGTAATTCAGAAATATGTTACCCATTCTATCAGCTCTACCATAAATCTTCCCGCCGATATACCTGTTGAAACGATCGGACAAATATTCCTGGAGTCCTGGCGAAAGGGTTTGAAAGGTATTACAGTTTATCGTGACGGATCAAGATCAGGTGTAATGATAGCGGACGGAAAAGCGAAAACGGAAAAAGTAAAGGATCAGTTTCCTAAAGTAAGACCACAAACACTAAAATGTTCTGTACTGAGATTTTCGAATGGCTCTGAAAAATGGATAGCATTTGTAGGTTTAGTTGGCGGGCAGCCATATGAAATTTTTACCGGAAAGGCGGGAGGCAGTTTTTTAATTCCCGAAGAAATTAAAGAGGGATGGATCATTAAGAATGAGGACAGCGCCGGAAAATCAAGATATGATTTTCAATTTCAGAATGCTTCAAATGAAAAAATTATTGTTGAAGGACTTTCGCGATCATTCGATGAGGAATACTGGAATTATGCGAAACTGATAAGTGGAGTATTGCGACATGGAATGCCTTTGTTGCAGGTAATAAACCTTGTGAGAGATCTTCATCTATCCAATGATAATATTAATAGCTGGAAAGCTGGCGTAGAGAGGGCATTGATGAAATTTATTCCGGGTGGAACTATGTTAAGCGACCGAAGTTGTCCGGTTTGTGGCGACCCGGGCGGATTAATTTTCGAAGAGGGGTGTATAAAGTGTACCAGTTGCGGGCAGGCGCAATGTCAATGAATTAATTATTAATTGTACCTCTTTGTTTAGCAGGATGTCAATAAATATCATGATCATCCGGATTTTCTTTATCCTGCTTGAGGTGTTCTTCGAGGCTGCGGCCTTCTTCATTTTGTTGTTCGAGTGTCCAGTTATCCGTTGCGGAAGTTTCAAGCCAGATGCGGCCTGACTTTCTGAATACCTGAACATAAAGACCGAATTCATTTTCGAAACATTCTTCCAATTGAGTAACAGTTGTGCCTTTATGAAGAATGATTTTTCCGGAATTGGATTTAAACTGTATGCTTTCCAGTTTTGCATCACCGGTAATCATTTTATTTCTGGCATTCCCCTTACCCGACAAAGGAGCTTCGCTGAAAAATTCAATTTTCAAAAACGGAAACGCCGTATTGAATTGCTTCTGAGCGCCCGAAATGGTTTGTTGTGCGTGAATATCTATGTAATACATAGTCAGGGGAAATTACGAATCAGCATCAAATAAAGGATAATGGAAAATTTACAAAAATGACATACGTCATGTAGTCATATGACTATTAAAGAATTTGAAAATTATCGAAATAGAAATCTGTCCAGAGTCAGCACATCATATTCGGCCGGCACAATCAGTATAAATAGCAGTAAAAGAAATCTTGGGAAGACAATGTCCATTTTCCAGACAGGGTCAACAAGAGACAATCCCAGCGATACAATTAACAGGTCGATTCCCAAAAAGTACAGTGTGTAATATTTGAACAGTCCGGCAATCAGGAACATGCCTCCCAGAAACTCGACGAAAGAAGTAAAAACCGCAACTGACAGGATGAAGGAATAGGGTGATCTTTTAAAAGATGGCTGAATTGTCTGAGCGACAGTCTTGATTCCCACGGAGAAAATTTTATCGTATCCCTGGATCATAAATAATATTCCAAGCAGTACCCTCGAAAAGAAAATAGCGGCTGATTCGGGTGAGATTAAATTTTCCATGGTAGTATTTGAAGGCTAAAATAATATCATTTCCTGATTCTGGTGAGGTATCTCCGGTTCGACTCCCAATACATCATTGATCTTAACTCTGAATGCATCACGGGCGGCCGTTTCACCGTGGACAAGATATATTTTCTCCGGTTTTTTTGAAATGCCTTTCATCCATTCAATCATTTCCATTTGATCGGCATGAGCAGACAGGGTCGAAATTTCTCTCACATTCGCTCTGACAGGGTAAAACTTACCAAAGATTTTTATTTCATGAGCGTGATTTCTGAGAGCGCGGCCACGGGTTCCTTCGGCCTGGTAGCCGACTAATAAAATCGTATTTCTTTTATCGTCAACATAATTTATCATGTATTCCAATACTCTTCCTCCAGTTAACATTCCGCTTGCCGCAATTACAATTTTCATATGATCATCCCGGATAATGGCTCTTGTTTCTTCGAAATCTGAAACAATCCTGATGTCGCTGAAAAGTCTATCGACCTGATCGGCTGAAAGTTTATGCCATTTCGGATGATTCCTATATGCATTGGTAGCGCTGGCTCCCATCGGACTGTCCATTATGACAGGCACATTCGGAATTCTGATTTCTTTTTTGAGATCATTGATCAGCATCATCAGTTCCTGAGCACGTCCTACTGCAAAACTCGGGATAAGCAGAATCCCTTTTGAGTGAATGCAATCGTTTATTACATCGGCTAGTTCATCTTTAGCGGAAATATCGGGATGTAATCTGTCGCCATATGT
>CAZAON010000241.1:0-11611 GCA_964486655.1 uncultured Flavobacteriales bacterium | reverse complement strand
AAGAATCAGGCATCTACTGCACATCTTGTTGCTGACTATAATGTGCTTTTCAACGGAATCGCGTTGAATCAATCATCGAATCTGTCAATAACAACCGTTGCTGAAAATAATTCCGCATTGTCAACTGCAATTGTTAACAATATGTTGCAGATGATTAAAACAGAATAATTAACCAAAAAAAAATCGAAAATGAAATCACAAAATATTACTACTCATTCAATCTTAGTTTTTATCTTATTATTTATTTCCGCAAGAACTTGTGAAGCGCATTTCGGATCAAAAGGGCCATATGGAGGAAGTGTGAGCTGTATGGCAGTTAACGATACGATGATTTACGTTGGAACAAGTACCGGCGGTGTCTATGAAAGCACAAATTCGCTGTTAACAGCATGGAGACCTCGGCCGGTCGGATTAAAAAACGGTAACATTCACGCTCTTGCTCATACGGGAAGTTATTTGTTTACAGCTACCGATAGTGGGGTATACCGCTTTACCGGCTATGATGGCAACGACCGTTACTGGGAAAAATTCAATAATGGTTTACCCTCCAATAATGTCACCTCATTTCTGGCTCTTGATTCCATCACTTTGCTTGCCGGATTAGATGGAGATGGTGTTTATAAAACCACAGATAACGGAGTAACATGGGTCGCTTCAAACACCGGTGTTCAGAGCTTCGTAATTTCGGGATTTGCTAAATCCGCCAGCCGCTTATTTCATATTTCTGATGGCGTATGGTTTTCTGACGACAACGGTCAAACGTGGAATGACTTCAATGACTTAAACACCGATAATATTGAGGCGACAGAAATTTCTTATAATTCTGTTTCTGATCAGTTATTAGTTTACAATACGACCGGTTTGTTTATAGTTGATACTGCCAGCGTTACTTTAACTCCTGTTTATGTTTCTGCTTTGGCGAACCTGCCTGTTGGAATTGTTGTTTCATCAATTACAAATGACGGTTCCAATTGGTATATAAGCACAAATCAGGGTATTTATTCGTCCCCTGCAGGAACAATTAACTGGACCGGCATTAATTCAGGTATAGCTACCGACAGCACCACAGCTATTGGTTTTCTGCCTGTGCAAAATGTTCTTGTCACAGGAACATTTGACTGGGGAATTTACAAGAGTCCTGCATCAGGTATCGTTTGGTCATCATTTAATAATGGTTTCAATAATCTTGTAACTCATTCAATGATCACCAGCGGTACAACCCTGGTTGTTGCGGCTACAGAAAAAGGGCTGTTTGTCAGTAACGATCTTGCTACCAGTTATGCTGCAAGAAATTCCGGTCTGAACGACAGTCTGAATGTTAGCGATGTTGATTTTTTTGGTCCCGCTTTGATTGCAGTTACCATGCATGACGGTGTTTTTGTAAGCGCCGATACAGGTCTTAGCTGGCAGAGCTATAATACCGGGCTCGTCAATTTGTCCGTACTAAAGGTATTCGCCAGTAGTTCTTTTGTCTATATCATTGATTCTGCCGGATCGGTTTTTCAGTCTGATATGGTTACAGGATGGACTTTGATACAGACGGGATTGCCCTCAGGCGTGAGGCCATCATCCATGACATTCTTTAACGGAAATATACTACTTGGTACTATGGGAGACGGTGTTTACATGAGGCCGGAATCATCAGGTACCTGGGTGCAAAACAATGCGGGGTTGACAAATCTGAATGTTACATCGGTAACAGTAAATAATCAGAACAAAATTTTCGCAGGTACCGATGGTAATGGTGTCTTTGTTTCGGATAATGTTTCGGTTAACTGGACTTCAACGGCCCCGTTGACGATTCCGTTTACTACGATGCTCGGACTCGATGTAAATAATGTACAGGCCATGGGATTTAATGCAGGTTACGTATATGCGGCGGTAAGGGGACAGGTCGTTGCAACATCAGACAACGGCGCGACATGGATTGAAGCCGGAACTCAGTTTAATTTGCCTAGCTACGCTGATCTGAGAAAAATATCATTTGTTACGACAAGGCTTTTCACTTATACACCGAATAATTGTCTTTATTCACAGGGGCTTTCCGAATTACCTCCATTGAGTGTAAATGAAGTTGAAAAGAATTCAGGAGTCAATATATTTCCTAATCCTGTTAATGGTGCTTTAAATTTCGAGTTCAGTAATATTTTTGAAAGAGCGTTGAACATACATATTTCCGACATGAATGGAAAGGTAGTAGCGGAATTTAACAAGCCGGATCATTTGGTGAAATTCGAAGCGCCTTCGGGAATGTATATATTAAAAATAACGACAGGAAGCAGGGTGATCAATCAGAAAATAATTGTCGAATAATAATATGAGTTTGAATGGTTGATCAAGTTAATAACAGAAAATTGCAGCTGATCCTTTTTTGGATTAGCTGCAATTTTCTTTTTAGTTGTTCATATAAAAAACTTGATATTGAACCTTGCACCGGACAAATACCGGATACTGTATCTTTTAGTAATAATTTATTGCCTATGTTTCGCTCTCATTGCAGCACTTCAGGTTGTCATGCGGGTAGTATGCCGGCCGGGAATCTGAACCTGGAAGACGGGCAGGCTTATTCCCAATTACACCAGCCCGGAAGAGGGTATATTAATACGAATAAACCCGAATTCAGCGTTTTATATACTGAGATGATTTCCACGACTCAGCCAATGCCACCGACAGGAAACTTAAATGAATGTGAAACCGGTAAAGTATTAAAGTGGATTGAACAGGGTGCAAAGAATAATTAAATCAGAAATAAAAATATCGCTGAAGACCGATCATATATATGGGGTAGAATTTAGCATATGATTCGTTGATAAGCGGAAAACCAACTGATGCTTCAATCCGGAGATTTGATTTAATAATAAATTGAACGGCAGGATGTATTTCCACATAATTGCCGCTTTTTAACAGTTCTGTATTATTCGGAATTTCTGTCCCGTTCTGTACAACTTTAGCTTCGCCATAACTTTTACCCATAAATTCAACATAAACATTGATATTTGTTTCATTGTAATTTTTGTATTTAAACGGGTATAGAAGGTAGCCGATCGACAGATTATAGATTAGCGCTTTCCCATAGGTAACCTGTGTGTGAAGTTCGTTACCGTTGTCTTCGATTGTCGTTTCAGTGTAATCGCCGGGGAAAATAAATCCGGTCGTTAATGAAACGGCGAAATGCTTTTTTAAGTAGGTGGTAATTATTCCGCCACCGAATCCTTTGGTGTCATCCCGTAAATTCGGTTCAGCTTCATCGTGCGCAGAAGTAACGTTTGACCATTCTGCGTATGCAGCCATACGGAAGTGTTTATTCGTTCCATCATTTGTCAGGAAGCGATACTTTCCATATAAATTGATACCGTTGAATCGGTAATCGTAGGGTTTTCCTCTCTGAAAGGTTTGGGTGTAATAGAATGTCTCATTTCCTTTATGGGTGTGTGTGATTAAATCGGGCGGCAGATTTTCACCATGATGATTCGTTACAGTTCCGGTTATCATGGCCGTAAATTTAGCGGTCACTCCATACATAGCGCGAAATGCAAACATATTCCGGTTTGTACCCTCTTCATCATAGGTATCACCGAAAAATCTCAGTCCTAATACATTTTTAGGTACAGTACTGGCAGGTTCGTTATGCGGAAACAATTCCTGGGCGAAGGAATTAGCCGAAAAAAGCAATGAAAAAGTAAGAAAACAGATTTTATGCAACTCTGATTTATGTTTACGAAAGAATTGCAGTATTAATCTGGAGGGGCTTAACACTTTAAGGATCTTTTAAGAATTTTTGTTCAATATATCCAATATCTAAATGATGTGTGAGGTAAAATCATAGCGTCACGTAGTAGACTTTGATTTTATTGTCTGTACAAGTCAATTTAGGTAATGGCTTAAATTTATTGAATTCACTTTTTGGCTGATAGTCAGAACCGATAAAAGTGAGTTCAGTATTTCCATGCAATTCTCTCTGTTCGGTTTTAATAAACTCAAATTGATTTTTTCCGTCGTTAAAACAATAGCCTTCCTGAATGGTGACATTGCTGAAATCGAATATCGCTTTTAAGTAACGAACGCTGAAACCGGCATTCTCAACAGCTTTTGCTACCTTTTCAATATCCGCATCAAGACTGTCGTAGAACACTATTTTCCCTTCAGTGTTCTCCAGGTTCATATTCACATCCTTAACAAAATTTAACTTTCTGATGGATAATTCAACGGAACGGGTACAGGCAGAACATGTAAGTCCGTTTACCCCAATCATTACCGATTTGAATTTAGCCTGAGCGGCTGATGTAAACAAAAGAACAATTATGATTGCTTTCAATAATTTAGTTACCGGCATTTTGATTGTGTAAGATGTAAATTTAAGAAGTTAGTTCAAAATGCAGGGGGATTCTACTTCACTTTTTATCAACAATAAATTGAAACGTCCCTGCTAAACTATCATTCTTCTGAATTTTCGCGACATATATTCCGTTTGATATACCGGTTGATTCGAATTTATTTAGTTCTTCTAACAGAATTTCCGTAAAAACAATTCGTCCATTTACATCATATACATTCAACCTTACATCTTCACCAAAGACATTTGTTGAAACAAAAAAGTATTGTGATACGGGGTTTGGATAAATCGAAATTTCCATTTTACGGATTTCAGATAAACCTGTAGAAGGTGAAAAAATTGTATCGGTGAAATGATTTTCACATTCATTCGAATCTACAATTGAGATAACGTATTCACCGGCCGCTAAACCCAAAATAGTGTCGCCTGAAACTAAATAGCCGCTTGTGTCTAGCCACATAAACGTGTACTGGCCATTAACTATAAACATACCATCGCCACAACCAATACAGGTTGGATCAATGGATGTTATCGTAGCTGTTGGTAATGGGTTAATATGTATGTAGATGGAATAGTTAGCGATATTGGAACTATCGTCTGAAACGGAAAGATTGTAAGTCATATCAGTCCCCGGTGCCATTAACGGATTGGCAATCGTGTCTGATGAAAGTCCGGTCGAAGGAGTCCATTGGTAATGCAGCGGAGATGATCCGCCAAACGCGATAATGCCCGGAGGAATCGAGTCACCACTACATGAAGTTAGAGTATCGTTAGCAGCAATTATGTTGATTGTCGGTGATGGGAAATTCAGGTAAAACCACACGATAGAGTCTTCACTGGCATTTCCTCCCATAGATTCACCATAATGATGCTGGGTTGCCGGGTTTCCGAGTGAATCATATGTCCAGGTTGTTTCGCCATAACCACCCGGAGTATTATCCCTGTAAACATAAATGACATGCCCTGTTGAATCAAAGTTTGCAAAACCTGAAGAGTGAGTGATGGAAAAGGCGCTGTCGGCATTTGACCATTCGCCTGAAGAAGCCCAGCCAACCTGTCCCTCGAATGTATACCCATCCCAATAGCCCAGGTAATTTGTCCAGTTCCCTGAAGTGTAATTTTGTTCAATCATCGAATTTAATACATGATTTGAATAATCATATAGGTTTCGCCCCGTATAGTTCCACTGAAGAGCTGTTGTATCCCAGGTTGAAAATGTTTCCGTAAATAGTGTAGAGTCGGGTGAATAATCATATTCTGTTTTCGTTCGAAGTATCCAGGCCGAGTTGATCCATTTGTAATCAATTTTAATACTGTCGAGGTTGATCGAATTTTTCCAGGTAAGATTTAGTATGTCATTTTCCCATACGCTATTCCATTTCTGTTTGATGGCTGAATCAGGCAAAGCAGATTGGATATAAACCCACCTGCTAAGATTGTTCCACTGATTTGAGTTCCAGGTCTGGGTAACTTTTTCGTCTAACCAGGCTCCCGTATAACTATAAGAATCTAGTTGTGAATTCATGAATGTAAATCCATTCCAGTCCTGAATAAGCCGGCTTTTTTGCAATCCGGCTGAAAATGAATCAACAATAAGAAAATTATTTTCCCAATGATTCGTTGTAAAATTCATTTGGTAGTAAAATTTGATCTTAAGAGAATCGACGGTTTGAGCCGGAATTAAAAATGGGAAAAGTTGGATTATAAGTAATGTCTTAATAGATTTCATAAGGATCGAACAGGTTTTAAGTTTCAGTAAAGTTAAAAAAATAAGTACATTTCGAGGATGAAAATATTTTCAATTTTTGGTCTTCTTCTTTTAAACGTTTTGCATCTCAGAGGACAGAGTATAGAAATCGGTCAGGATGTTAATGAAGTAGTCAAAATTATTGAGTGGATGACGGAGAGGCATAATATGATCCATCATGACCCGGGAAGGAAAACATATTGGAACTGGGACATTGTATCGTATAGTGATAAAATCTATGAGGTTGTTCAATGTTTCAGTAATGAATATGTAAGCGGACTTGGTAACATAAATTATTATTGCAAACACTATGTTTTCAAAAGTGAACGGCTTTCATATACGAGTACGCGTTTTATAGATGTAGATTCGGTTACAATAAATAAATATTTAGAGGATAATTACGGAAAATATAAAATCGGCAGGTATTATTTTTCAAATGATTACAATTACTATTCTGAAATGAAAATCAGACCATCAGGCTTTGTGGCGGTAGAGTGGAGAAGGGCGGAGTGGAATGATTTAACTCCTGAAATGCAGGACTCGATCAATACACGGCTGGCGAAAGAGCGGGAGGTGGGAGATATGCCTCCTGTAACTAATCCTTCCCGATCGCAAAAAGAAAATGAAATAAAATCCAAGACCTACGACCTGCAGGTTCATGATTCTGCCGCATATAATTTATTTATTGATGATTTGCGAAAGTCCCTGATTGATGGACTTAAACAGAATACTGTGTTTCCGGACTGGGATTCAATTGCAACTCAAAGTGAGAAATATTTTATTTTCAAGGGCAGGTATAATGCATTATACAGGACTTTCGATGAGAGTAAATTAAATACAGACATTAAGTATCAGTTTATACCAGACGATGGTGTTTTCGCGGACCGGAGTTATTTTCGGCTTATTGATGGTAATGATACTGCTTGTGATTTTCTGCAATACTATTCCCCGCCACTTCCTCCAATAAAAATTGAAGGATATAATGTGATGACAGATGCGCGTGTGGACAGCATTAGTATAAATTATGTTAGAGGGATTACACATGTTAAAGTCATAGATGGCGAAGTGAAGTATCGTAAATACAGTCCGCCCGTCGAAATTCGTTTATTAACCAATGAAAAACTAAAAAAACTTGAAGACGGATTATACGAAGTTAAATATGAAGTCGGCACAGTAATGGACAGCACATTTGTTACGATTGAACAGCAAAGAATGTCTACTGTTGGTGGAACAATTATAGCAACAACAGGCATAATTATTATGTCTGCAATTTTTTATATGGGTAACAGCGAATAATTTAAAACAGACCGCCTTGCAGGATTACAAATCCTGCGGGGCGGGGTCAGGCTTTCTTAACGTAAATTGACTTCAAAGCCATGGCGCCAAAGCCATCTATTTTACAATCGATATTATGATCGCCTTCCACCAGTTTTATGTTCTTAACCTTGGTGCCGATTTTGATCGACTGAGTGGAACCTTTCACGGGTAGATTCTTTATGATGACTACTGAATCACCATCAGCCAGTATATTGCCATTCGAATCTTTCACAATCAATCCGGCACTCACTTCTTCTTTTTCTTCATCAGGAGACAATGTCCATTCAAATCCGCATTCAGGGCAGACGATTTTGTCGTTGAGTTCATAGCCATACAATGATTTGCAGGAAGGGCAGGGAGGAATATTTATCATGCTGCAAAAGTATCATTTTCATTTATATTCATATACAATAAAAAACAAGGTCAGAAGTATAAATGAGCCTCAATCAGTTTTCCTGATTTTCCCGCCCCGCAGGATTTGCAATCCTGCGGAATATCACTACGGATTTTCAATCCGCCTTACATGATCCAGCCCCGCAGAATTTGCAATCCTGCGACACATTACTGCGGATTTTTAATCCACTTCATATTTTCAAATACAAAATTTACTCATCCTTCTTAAAATCATATCTAGCTTTAAAATCGATTTTAAAAAAATCTACGGTCTTATAGTCATTACCGAAGCATAAAAATTATTCCACATAATCAGATAATCCAGTGACTCAACGACTCCATCTCCCGAAATATCTGTCGGAATAAATCCGTGTGAGATTAGTTTCAGGTGATTCTCCAGCAGGGAATAATCAGTAAAATCAATAATTCCATTCTGAGCTCCGGGAACAGAAGTGTTGTTAGTTACGTCTCCGCTAAACATTGCCCAGTGACTTTGATCGGAAGTAAGAACCTGGTTAGAACCATAAGCCTTTGACTGAAGATCAGTGAAGTCGTATGAATTTGTGGTAGCAAGTGATATCATCGCCGAACTCCATGTTTCTAGGGTATTGCGATGCCTTACATGCAGATAGTAATTCCCCGTCATTAATGTGCCGAATGAAATGCGCGCTGTACCGTTTGACTGCAAAATTCCCTTCGCGCTCAACACATCGTTTAAAGAATGAGCGTCGTAAAACAATAGTTCAATCGTATCTACATCTGCCTGATTAGGCGAAAGTCCGAGCAGGAAAAGCGTACCTCCAGAGCCCGCATTGTCCATCATTCCGTTACCGGTATAATATCCTTCTAAATATAATTTTACATTGAAGACCGGATTGTGATACACGCCTGTTGCCGGATCGCAACCATCTTCGGTGAATGCGATTCCGTCGTCGGTATTAATGGCAATGTGAGAAACCACGCCGCTATCGGCATCACATGCATCAACTGTGCAAACATTGTTATCGCTAATGACTGAAACAACAGTTATATCAAAACTATTCATAAGAGTACTACAGGCATTCATTACCGTGACCGATACATGCGTAGTTCCGTTTTTGAATAGTTGTCCGCTCCCCGTTCCGTTTCCCGAGCCGGTAGTCGCTCCGGTGAATACGTATGATGATATGGCCAGCGGATCATTCGTTGTCACGGTATAATTTACATTCGCTGCACAAAAACCGGCAGGGGCATTTACCATTGTGTTAACCGGAAAACCCGTAAACGCCAGACTGACGCATGGAGTAAAACTGATATTAATATTGTCGACGTAAGCATTATTTCCGTATGCGCTGGTAGCTTTGAATTTCACGAATACACTGTTCGAACCGGCCGCGCCCTGTAGGACAGCAGTTTTGTGATGCCACTGAGTGTGAAAGGTTGGAGTCCAGGAACTGGTAGCAAATGGATTTCCGGCCGCAAGTGTTGCCCCTGACTGGTTGAATACTGTTGTCCAGTTTTGGCCGCAATCAACCGAATAGAGCACTTCAATCTTGTCGTTAGTAGTTGCGGAATACTGACAATAAGCAACATCGAAATCGATAGTTGCCTGTCCGGCCGAACTTAAGTTTATGTTAGACAGAATTAGCTCGTCGATAGAACCGACCGGACTGTTCCAGAATTCCATCTTTGCTGAACCCGTACCGTTGAGACCTGCACTGTTGCGGGTCCATGTAATATCATTATCGGGATTACTGATCATCCAGCCGGCCGGAGGAAAAGTCGCGGAGGCGAAGGCCTGGATAAGGGGAGGAGCGCTACCGGGAACAGAACTTACGCCAAAGTTTTGAGAAGCAGTCTGACGATATACGTTTTGATCGGCATTATTCACCACTGAAACATTCAGCACGTGTGATCCGGCGGAGGGATTCAGCGCAGGAAGCGGAACTGTTGCAGTAAGTCCGGGTGCAAGTACGCCCGTCCATGGTAAAGTTGAGGAAGTTGCGCCGTCTACGTTATACAGTATGTCGGCAGAAGTGAGGTTCGTTGTTCCATCGTTTTTGAAAGTTACGTTTGGTGTAACAGCGCCACAGTTAACGATAGGCAGGTTGCTGATGGCGCCGCAGGGAAGGATGATATCGGTTGCAAGTGATTGTTGTGCACTAAAAGCGGACTGTAAAACTTCTTTTGTTGCATTATTCTGAACGAATGCTACCACAGCCAGTTCGGCTTCGCTGTAAACGTAATTCGGAATCGCGACATTAAAATTAAAAGCTTGCTGCTGGCCGACAGTCCATGAACCGGCAAGGGATGTTCCGGTGGCATTTGGAATCATCAGCTGCATGACGCCCTCAAAAACCTTCTCTCCGTTAGTTCCCGGCGCCGTGCAAAATTCAATTTCGCGTTCGACGAGCGCTACGTGCAGAACAAGAGTTCCGGAAACGGCTTGTGTACATAAAATGTTTCCATTGATATGAACAGAATCATTCACGACATCAACTGTATGACTGACGGTTAGAGTATAGGGTGAAGTAACAGCAGCACGCGTATTTATTTTTGTCTGTGTCCAGTTTGCGGGAGCACCCGTATAATTGGGACCTGTTGGTAAAGTTCCATCCATCAATGCAAGAGGTACGCCAGATACATTATAGTAAGATATACGAGTACCCACCATTGACTGAGTGGCTGCATTTATCGGATCAACACCGGGCCAGCTGGTATGATATTTAATCGCGCAAACCTTTGTGGGATTGGCATTCAGTAATGTATTGAATGCCGGATTCTGCGCGGCACAGGGAGGACAGGACGCCTGTGTAAATTCTTCAGCAAGCACCAGCCGGGTGGACTGGGCAGATGTTTTGTAGTGCAATATCAAAAGTGCGATGAAACTTAGAGTAATTACTTTTTTCATTGTAGAAATGCCTGTAAATGGTTGTGGTCTTTTCATTTGTGTTTCGTGTTAATGGAAAATTTAAACTGACTAAATAGGGGAACGAGGTGAAGTTAAAATTTTATCGAATAGAAAAAAGGGTATTTATGGGAAAGAAGGGGAAAAAATGGTGAAGAGTCTCGCTTTATCCCTTATTGCTCTACCTGCATCTGGACTGCAATTAATTATTAATTCTGCATCTTAATTATTTTCTGAAAGTGATTAAAATCACTCGTATAAAAGTAGACTCCAGCGCTTAGGAATGTTAGATTAATCGAACCCTCTGAATATTCGAGTATATTTCGATACACTTCCTTTCCCTTAGTGTCATATATAACAATAGAATTTTTGATTCTATTGTTATTTTTTTGTATTGAATAATAAAGTAGATCATGTAATGGATTCGGCCATACCAAAGATTCTGATTTATATTCGAACGATTCAACTCCAACTCCGGTATTTTCAGTAAAGTGCATTACTCTTGTTTCCTGATAGACATCTACTGAACCTGCGATAGTGAATCCATTTGGCTCTAATAGAAGTGTTGAAGGTGTTGCGCGTCCGGGAACCGTATCCAAAACTATTGCAAATTTTGTGTGCAGAGAGGAGTCGACTTTGGCGACAATCCATTTGTCGGAACCTTGACTTGCTTTATTAACAAAATAAACATTTGCCGAGTCGTCGCATTGTAGATCGATAATGAAGGATCCTGCAGCGCCATTAAAACCAGGAACATTGACCGAATCTGTATTCATTATTATTCCTGTTGAATCCATCTTTTGAAAATAACACTCAGCCGTTGGTGGACCCGTGGCAACGGATAGGATATAGACACTACCTGCCTGATCTGTAACGATTCGTGGGTAGCCTGCACGCGGAAGACCTTTAATCCATTGAATTGTACCCGTTTCAT
>CAZAON010000240.1:0-14757 GCA_964486655.1 uncultured Flavobacteriales bacterium | reverse complement strand
TGGTATCAGTCAGGGTCTCCCACATTACATTTCCATACGTGTCCAATTTCATGATCATTAGTGGCGGAGGATAATAAATAGCTTTATATCCCACGATGCAGACAGAGTTATCTGTCACAGAATACATCAATCCAAATGTTCTGATCGAACTGGCGTTGCTGTCGGCAATAACTTTATACCAAATGCGATTCAACAAAGAATCATATTTTACAATTCTAATATTATATTGACTTGGCGGAAAATTTCCGACAACATATAAGCTACCATCTGTTCCGCCTACCATCTGTCTGTCGTATATAAAATCAAAATCCTTTAAAGAATCTTGTGCCACCGCAGTCCCGTTCGAATCGAGGCGATAGATGTATTCGGTCCTCTTACTATATGGAGATTGAGACGATAGATAATAGTATCCTCCATACTTCACCAGGGCGGTAACCGGGTATCCGTTATAAGAATTTATTTCACTAAATCTCCA
This sequence comes from uncultured Flavobacteriales bacterium, assembly GCA_964486655.1. Lineage (GTDB taxonomy): Bacteria > Bacteroidota > Bacteroidia > AKYH767-A > 2013-40CM-41-45 > JADKIH01. Next base: position 14,282 of record CAZAON010000240.1, on the reverse strand, counting down.
GTCTAAATGCAACTGAGCAGCTGTGTTGTAACCCAATAGCAAAAGAGCAAAACTTAGAGAAAATAACATTTTCATTTTAGCAATGCCTGTAAATGGTCGTTGTCTTTTCAATTGTGTTTCGTGTTTTAGGAAAATTTTTAACGACTTACTATGGAAACACAGTGAAGGTAAAATTAAATTGGATATAAAAAAGTTTATTTATGGGATAGAATGGAAAGAACGTGTGAAGTGTTAATTTAATTATTTGTAACCTATCCGTTTTCTATTTTCGAATTAAGGATTGCTGAAAGCATTGAAACACCTTGTTCAGTAAAAGTAAAGGGAAGGTATTTGGTGCCACCTCTACCCTTTGAGGTTTCATTTTGCAACCTCAAAGATTCCCATTCAGTCTTTGTTAGTTGAAACATAAAGTCCTTTTTGTGGCAATTTTCGGATTTTCTATGCGAAATACACCTGCATAAAATATACTTATTAAATTATGAGATACTTTATCTTAATGCAGCAATGCAGCATTTTTTGATTGCAATGGGATTGGAAATTTTCTTAAAGTTGGTTGATTGTTACTTTCCAATACAAAATCGTCCAAATTTATTCCCCAACAAATCCTCCGTCGAAATCTCGCCTGTAATCTTCACCAGATAATTCAACTTATTTCTTATCTGAGTATTATTTCATTACACTCATTTTATTTTCTTCAATTCCTTCTGCAGTTTTATACCTTTTTCCGTCAACCTGTATTTTTGATTTTTACTGGTAGGAGTATCAGGCAAAGTCATTTCAATAAGACCTGATTTCAAAGCAGGGTCAATATAGACTGTTTTAAATGATTTCCTGTCTTTTAGGCCTAAAGATTCCTGCAATTCATCTCTGCTATGAGATTTGGTAAATACTAAAACCAACTTGCTGATCGCTTTTTCGGTTTCTTCCTGAGGGGTATCATGGGGGGTATCTTGAGGGGTATCTTGGGGGGTATTAAAAGGCCGATAAAGGATTACCTTAAAAATTTCCTCCTGTTTAAAATCAGGTTCCTTGAGCCCGGCTTTAACTGATAATCGAACCATATCTGAGGTACCTGTTCCAAGTCTTTCTATATAACCCGCGAGATACATTGGTTCCGCTAATAAAGGATTAGCAGGAACCGATGTATGAAGCTTTTTTAATTTATCTACTGTCCATCCTAAGGGTAATGAACCCGGATTCCAAATTTCTATGCGATCGCTAAATAACATTATCTGTACACTGGCATTACTGGTATAATCTCTGTGCACAATCGCATTCACAATAGCTTCTGCTATTACCTCCCTGGGTATTTCATAGCTTCCGGGAATTTGTATGTTCTCTGCCCGGGTCCCAATTCGATAATCCAATTTTGATAATACAAAATCAACAGCCTGATCTGCCAGTTCAAAAACCGTCCCTTTAAAAACTTTATAGGACGGAATTGGTTTTTCAACCACCGTACCGTGAAATGAAGCACATCGTATTTCAGAATTTATAAAGAACCGTTGTGGTGATTTACCAAAAAGCAGAATAGCGGAATTTGTAAAATGTTTGTCACTGGCAAGATTCAAATGTGTGAGAATTTTTTCTACGTTATCATTCTAAGTGAATGGAAATCCTCTCTTCGAACGTGCAGCATGAATGAAGGACTTGATATTTTCAGGATCAATATCTGAAATTGAAGCAGTTTCATTTAGGGTTGCATCGAAAGGAACAGTCTGAATTATTTTTTTATCCTCAAGGAATCTTACAAGGGCTGCATATACAGATGATTTTAAATCGTCAATTGAAGAGAATTTTTTTCTGATAACACCATCCTGAACCCTGGAAATAAAACTAACTTCCTCCGGAACTCTTTCTGAGTCAGAATGATTGGAAATAAAAATCAATCTTGTTTTATGGAATTTTGTTGCATGGTCAAATTCAAGTTCTGTAGGAGAAATCTCTGAATTTATGTTTCCATACTCTTTACCCAAAAGACCTAAATAAATATCGCTTTTTTCTACCTCGTTTAAATAAATTTTATCTGCCTTTTGGTCAATAGCCGGTAAAAGTTCGAACAAGAAAGGCTCGAAAAATTTTCCCAGCAATGGATCAGATAAAATATATTCAAATAGGACTTTCCGTTCAGATTTGAATTCTGTTTGTACACTACTAATAAAAATTTTTATGCGGGCCATTCAGGGCGGAAAATACAAATTTTAAAATATTTAATGACCGCCCCGCAGAATTTGCAATCCTGCGGAATATCACTACGGATTTTCAATCCGCTTTTTTATTTGCCGATGCAAAATCGTCCAAATATATTCCCCAACAAATCCTCCGTCGATATCTCACCCGTAATCTCACCCAGATAATTCAACGCATGTCTCAAATCCGTCGCTAAATAATCATTCGTCACATTCCCCGACAAACCTGTTCGCACGAGAGAAAGCGAATCATACGTCTTACGCAACGCTTCCACATGCCGCGCCGATGTAACCACCGACTGGTTCGCCGAAATTTTTCCGAGTCCGTATAAGGAGACGAGATAGGAGCGGAGCTTATCAATGTTGATCTTTTGTTTTGCGGAGATGAAAAAGACTTCTTTTAAAAATTTAAATTCCATATCAAGATTAAAGTCGGCTACGGAATCTATTTTATTGCCAACGGGAATGATGTGAACTTTCGCATCCACATTCTTGCGGATATTATCAATCTCAATGCGAAGTTCGGTGCCATGTGTTCCTATTACATCAAACACATAAAGAATAACCGGACTCTCATTCATCTTCTCAAAACTCTTCTCAACGCCGATTTTTTCAATTGCATCATGTGTCTCTCGCAGTCCGGCCGTATCGATAAAACGGAATTTTATTCCCTCTAAAATTATTTCTTCTTCCACCGTATCGCGTGTCGTTCCTTCAATCTCGCTCACTATCGCGCGGTCTTCGTTCAGCAATGCATTCAGCAGTGTCGACTTGCCCGAGTTTGGCTTGCCGGCAATCACGATCGGAATTCCCTGACGAATCACATTACCCAATTCGAACGATTCTATCAGCGACGATACTTCTTTCATCATTCGTTCAACGGCCTCGCGAAGCTGATCGCGTTTCGCGAATTCAACATCTTCTTCCGCGAAATCCAGTTCCAGTTCTATCAGCGATGCGAAGTCAATGAGCTCTCCGCGTAATTTTTTTATCTCATTCGAAAATCCGCCCCGCATCTGTTTCATCGCCAGTTCATGCGTCGTCGCCGAATCAGACGCAATCAGGTCCGCCACCGCTTCTGCCTGTGACAGGTCCATCTTCCCGTTCAGAAATGCCCGCATCGTATATTCACCCGGCTCTGCCAGGCGGCAACCGTTTTGCTGCATCAGGTTTAATATGCTCTTCTGAATAAACTGCGATCCGTGACAGCTAATCTCAACAACATCCTGTCCGGTATAAGTCTTCGGTCCGTGCATGACAGTAACCAGTACTTCATCCACCACTTTATCATTGCTGATCAGGCTGCCGTAATGTACTGTATGTGTTTTCGCATTCGAAAGTTTAAAATTCTTTCTCACCGACATGAAGCTTTTTGATACCAACTCAACAGACTTTGGGCCGGATAAGCGAATGACTGCAATGGCTCCGGCACCCGGAGGCGTTGATAAAGCGACAATTGTATCTTCTGTGTTTAATGATTTCACAGGGTAAAGTTATGCCATTCTGTTTTAATATTACGAAAGTATCCTATTATAAATCACAACATAGTCCTTGTAAATGATACTTTACGGTTTGGTCAGATTAGTTTTAAATGGATTGGGTGCTTTTTCCTTCTAATGTGTCACATTAAATTCTAAAATCATTATTTTCGATTTCTATAAATTGTGTATAGACAAAATGATAGTAAAGGTTTTTTTGACTTTAGTATGGCATCGGTTTGATTTATTCGTTAGATTTGTTTAAAACTAAGTAATTGTAGGGCGGTGCTATATTTAGGCAAATGAGGCAAAAATTTCTTCAATGAAAGCAATCTTTTTTCCGGTGTATTTCATTTTACCGTTTATTGTTTCAGCACAGAATGGTACATTGGATCTCACTTTTAATAATGCTGGTTTTGCAACAACTACTGTAAATATAAACCATTCGACGGGCGAGTCGGTTGCCATACAAAGTGATGGTAAAATCGTTGTTGCAGGAATTTCGGCAAGTGGGGCTACAAGCAGTGAATTTGCCGTTGTTCGTTATAATATTGATGGGAGTATTGATTCAACTTTTAGCAGTGATGGTATAGTCAGAACTTTCATAGGAAATTCAAGCGCCGCTCATTCTGTGGCTATACAAAGCGATGGAAAAATTGTTGTTGCTGGTTATGCTTACAATGGACTCAATAAGAATATCGCTTTAGCCTGTTACAATTCGGATGGCAGTCTGGATACTTCTTTTAATGCGGGTGGAATTACTACTCTTGATCTTGCAGTGACAAATGAAGAAGCTTTTGATGTACAGGTTCAAAGTGATAACAAGATTCTGGTAGCCGGAACATCTTTTAGTGGATCGAATTCCAATTTTATAATCGCTCGTTACGATACAAGTGGATTGCCCGATTCAACTTTTGATGGAGATGGAGTTGATACGGTTAATTTTGGCAATTTGATCAACAATTGTTATGGAATGGCTCTTCAGAACGATGGCAAAATTGTGCTGTGTGGAAATAGTGGCGACAGTATAAGCTTAAATTTTGCTTTAACACGAATCAAACCCGATGGAAGTATGGACAGCACGTTTGATTTGGATGGAAAAATTATAACACCCATCGGACTTCAGGTTGATGTCGCAAATGCAGTTGCTATTCAAAATGATGGAAAAATTGTCGCTGCCGGAAACTACTTTAATGGAAATGACGATGAATTTGCATTGGTACGATATAACATTGATGGGAGTCTGGATACGAATTTCGATGTTGATGGAATTGTTATTGCGCCGCTTACTCCTTTCAATGATCAGGCAAATTCAATACTCGTTCAAAGTGATGGTAAAATTATTGTTGCCGGTTATTCTAATCTCAATGGGGATGATCTCTTTGCATTGACACGTTTTACCGGCAACGGCCGCTACGATAGTACCTTTGCATATGATGGGGTAGTTATGGGTCATTTTGGGCCTTATGCAAGTTGGGCCTATGACGCCGCTTTACAAAGCGATGGAAAAATCGTTATTGCCGGGGTGAGCCAAAAATTAAATCTGGTTTATGAATTTTTGGTCTTCCGATTTAATAATTCAGTGAATACAGATGTTCATTCCATTGAATTTAATCGCGATGAATTAATTATCAATCCTAATCCGGCTTCAGAATCAATTTCCATTTCATTTTCACTCAATCGCTCCCAAAGAATTTCATTTAAAGTTTTCGATCTGAATGGAAATTTTGTCACATCTCTTTCAAATGATTTATTTACTACCGGCGAAAATAAATTAGTCTGGAATCCGAAAGTCAGTGCCGGAATGTATATTTTGCAAGTTGAATCACGCAATTTCACAGAGCATTTCAAGATATTTATTGAGAAATAGAATGATAGTAATACTTTTTTTCGAATTTAATTACGAACCCTGACGACGAAGGATCCTGAAGCTAAGTATCGGCCTGAGAAACAATAAAGTATTGAAAAAATGATCGATTAAAAGCGTTCATCAAAAAATTAGTAAAACGAACTTTCTTCACCGCATGAGGCTATTAGAGTTTTCCTTTTCCAAATTCTGATTTGAAGGTACTTAATAGCTAAATAAACACTATTTTCGCCGCCAGTATTAAATCAGTTTATTCAAAAATACAGATTTATCATAGTAGCGCTAAACTCAAATTTATATCATAAAACATGAGTATTTTAGTTAACAAAAAGAGCAAAATCGTCGTCCAGGGCTTCACAGGAAGCGAAGGAACCTTTCATGCACAACAAATGATCGAATACGGAACGAACGTTATTGGAGGTGTTACGCCCGGAAAAGGCGGCACCATGCATCTCGATCGTCCGGTCTTTAATACTGTAGCCGAAGCAGTTAAGCAAAAAGGCGCCGATGTTTCCATCGTTTTTGTTCCGCCTGCATTTGCCGCTGATGCTATCATGGAAGCGGCCGAGGCCGGTGTTAGACTGGTTGTATGTATTACGGAAGGAATTCCGGTTAAGGATATGATCGTTGTAAAAAACTATCTCCTGAACCGCAAGACACGCCTTATCGGCCCTAATTGTCCGGGAATCATCACTGCCGACGAATGTAAAGTCGGTATCATGCCTGGTTTTGTATTTAAAAAAGGCAGGATAGGTATCGTTTCAAAATCGGGTACACTTACTTATGAGGCGGCTGACCAGGTTGTAAAGGCCGGATTAGGCGTTTCTACCGCTATCGGTATCGGTGGCGATCCGATTATAGGAACGACTACGAAAGAAGCTATCGAACTTTTCATGAACGATAAGGAAACCGACGGCATCATCATGATCGGTGAAATCGGCGGCAGTCTGGAAGCGGAGGCTGCAAAATGGATCAAGGAAAACGGAACAAAGCCCGTTGTTGGTTTCATTGCCGGACAAACCGCTCCTCCGGGACGCCGCATGGGTCATGCCGGTGCAATCGTTGGCGGTGCCGACGATACGGCTGCAGCGAAAATGAAAATCATGCGTGATTGCGGAATCACTGTTGTTGAGTCACCTGCGATCATAGGGGAGACGATGGCGCAGACGCTGGCGGTTTTGAAATAATCACAATATCTTTAATTACAAATTACAAATTACGGATTACGAATATTAATAGTCCAATTGACAATTACGAATAGCAGGGAAGTATTTTAAAGACTGTTATATCCATAAAAAAGCCGCATCACTTGATGCGGCTTTTTTTGTTGTTTCGAATTGTTTTCTACAGAGACTGAATATTATTAATTTAAAAATTGATAATTAATATTCGTAATCCGTAATTCGTAATTCGTAATTCGAACATGCTCAGCATAAATAATTGAAATTACGGCTTCTTAAAATCCCCCGCCTGCACAATCACAAGCTTCGAAGGATTTATCCATTTCTTAAGCGCTGCATTAACCTGCTCAGGTGTGAGTTTGCTGATTACTTCATCCTGCGCGGCATCGTATTTAAACTGACGGTCTAATGCGATGAAGCGGGAAAGTTTCTCAACTAAATAATTATCATCTGAACGGTTGCGGTCGCGGCTTTGAAGGAAACCGTCTTTGGCATCCTTTAATTCACTGGCAGTAACACCGTCTTTTAAAATTTTGTTCAGCTCTTCATTATAAGCAGCCATTAATTTTTCGGAGTTCTCCGGATTGTAGATCGCATATGAACCGAAGCTTCCTTCCGCATCAAGTTCTCCTGCTCTTAAGAATGAACCTACACCGTAACTGATTCCTTCTTTCTGACGAATGCGGGTTGCCAGGCGGGAATTCAGGAAGCCGCCACCCAATATGAAATTACCCATTGTTAATGCAGGATAATCGGCATTGTCATCTTTCAGTTCAAGGTTCATACCTGCTGCAAGTGTCGCATTTGTCTTGTCGGGTGTATTGATTTTTTCATTCTTAGCCGGAGCATCATAAAATTTATATGTCGCGAATGCGTATTTCTCCGTTGAGTTCCAGTTCTGCAACATCGCTGTCAGATCATCAGTAACAACTTTTTTATCGAAGTCACCAACAACAACGGCTCCCGCGTTCGTGCTGTTATAAAAGTCAGCATAGAATTTTTTCAGATCATCGAGTGTTACCTTTTTAACTTCAGCAGCCTGCTCATCGTAGGTGCTGGTATAACGGAAGTCGGATTTATCATAATTGCTGATCATTCTGCTAAGCACATTAAATGCAAGTGCCTGAGGTTCGTTTTTCTGAGCGTCTATGTCTGCAATCATTTCTTCTTTTAACTTCTCGAATTCATTAGCAGGGAATGAAGGCTCACGCATCATTTCTTTCACAAGAGCCAGAGCCTGTTTAAGGTTTTCTTTCGTCGACTCCAGAGAAATCACAACTTTTTGTCCGTCCTGGTTAACATTAATCTGTGACTTTAACTTAGCCATTTCGTCATTGATCTGTTCGCGGGTTTTATTTTTTGTTCCGCGCTCGAGCATTGCGGCAGTCATTTCCATAATGTTCGACTTGTTCTTCAAAGAAGCCTCACTGCCGATTCGTAATGTAATTCTAGCTTTAACAACTCCGCCACGTGTAGTTTTAGGAAGCAGAGAGTATTTAGCGCCACCCGGAATTTGTCCGCGTACGGTACGGCTGTCAATATTGGCCGGCGACGGATCGAAAGCCTCTCCGGTTTCCATAGTCGCCTTTCCTTTGTAATCTTTCAGCATCACTGCCAGTTCAGGAGCAGGAGACACAATAACACGATCAGGTTTTTCTTCCGGAATAAATACACCCGATGTGCGGTTGCTTGGCTTGTAATAAGTAGCCATAACACGGTTAACATCTTCCGGTGTTACCTTTTCAATGTTATCGCGGTATTTAAACATCAATCGCCAGTCACCCTGGGCGATATACTCACTTAAATATGTACCGATGTAGTTACTGTTGTTATACATCATGTTATAATATTTCAGGATGTTATCCTTGGCACGCTGTGTTTCTTCGGCTGTGGCCGGATTTTTAGTCATGTTATCAAGCAGGTCGAACATGGTAGTTTGAACATCAGCCAACGGTTTTTCTTTTAAAACTTTTGCGCTGAAATACATGTAGCCCGGATCTTTTGATGGTAAAGAGAAAGCCATGATCTCGGAAGCTTTCTTAGTTTCAACCAATGCTTTGTAGAGACGTCCCGAAGGAGCGTTAGTTAAAATTTCCTGAAGCACATCTGTTGCCGCATAGTCAGGATGAGATCCCGCGCAGATATGATAACCGCAAGAAGCAACCTGAATGTCTCCGACTCTGCGAAGGGTTACTGAACGCTCGCCGTCCTGCGGAGGCTCAACTGTATATGGTTCCTGCAGAACACGGGCAGGGCGCGGAATAGCACCGAAATATTTGTTGACTAATGCAAGTGTTTTTTGCTCATCGATTTTTCCGGCAACAGTAAGCACTGCATTATCGGGCTGATAATATTTAACATAAAAAGCTTTAAGGTTTTCTATAGGTACTTTTTCAATATCTTCTTTGGAACCGATAGTTGATTTACCGTAGTTATGCCAGAGATAAGCGGTAGAGTAGACGCGCTCCATTAGAATTCCCTCAGGATCATTTTCACCCATTTCGAATTCATTTCTAACGACAGAAAATTCTGTTTCGAGGTCTGATTTTTTAACGAATGAATTTATCATGCGGTCGCTTTCCATTGAAAGTGCCCAGTTTAGATTCTCATCAGTCGCATTAACTGTTTCGAAATAGTTAGTACGGTCGTACCATGTAGAACCATTCGGACTTGCACCATGTGAGGTTAGTTCCTGTGGAATATTAGGGTGATTGGTCGACCCTTTGAAAAGCATGTGCTCTAATAAGTGAGCCATTCCGGTTTCGCCATAACCTTCCATACGCGAACCAACAAGGTAGGTAACGTTAACAGTCAGAGTAGCTTTAGTCGGATCAGGGAATAAAAGCACACGGAGTCCGTTTGCCAGTTTATATTCAGTAATACCTTCAACGGTCGTTACTTTCTGCGGCGCCGCAGGTTCGGTTTTTTGTGCATTCGACTGAACTATAAAGAGCAGGAATGCCACAAATAATGTGGAAATTTTCTTCATGTGATTTTTGTTAGTTCGTAAATGTATTAAAAAGCCTTTAGGCTGAAAATTCAAGCTTTCAACAACCGTTATTTTTAACACTATTTAAGATAAAATAGGCCCTTTAGCCCTGAAAAATCGCCTTTTCGCGGGGCTTTCGGAGTAAAATATAACCGACGGTCATGATCATATAGCAAACGACATTTATTATGTTGGTCAGGTACCAGACTTTTTTGAGGAAGCTGGCATCCATGAAATTTTTAATAAAGAAGTTGCAAAAGAAATTAAACAAAAAAGATAAAAGTAAATCCGATTAAAAATGGTATCAGTGCCAGCCAGGTAACATTCTGCACCAGTCTGTTTTCTGAATCGTATTGCCTGATTACGGACTGAAGACTATCAACAACGGTTTGTAAAGTGTCCATCAGAAAATTGATACTGTTGAATGCAATTATAGTGTAATTTCTACGGACCTGCGCTATGGAAGCGGAATGTTATTCCCAAAGATTCATTCTGCGTCAGCGGTTTGATTCGTCATAATGAATTCAATTAATTCATCCTGGTTAATACCTGCCCGCTGACAGGCATCGGTAATATCTTCTCTGGAGACCCCTGCCGCAAAAGTCCTGTCTTTAAGTCGCTTTTTTGCTCCTTTAACTTCCATTCCTTCATAACCATTCGGGCGCATTAAAGAATAGGCATGAATGAACCCCGAAAGTTCATCTATCGCGTATAGCATTTTATCCATTTTGCTTTCTGGCTCCACTCCGAAATGAAGCGGACCGTGAGAGGCAATGGCATGTATGATTCCGGGATCGGTATTTCTCTTTTCCAGTTCTTCTACTATGAGCCTGCAATGTTCCTCCGGCCATTGATCCCAGTCGGCATCGTGCAAAAGTCCGGCTATATACCAGTGATGTTGTTGCTTCTCATCCAGCCCTTCTTTTTTCGCGGCCCAGGCTTTCATAACCTGTCCGACTTGTTTCATGTGCAGCCGGAGTCTGTCGTTTTTCACCCAGCTATCAAGTAATTGCAATGCCTCCTCTTTGGTGGGAGCATTTCCTTTGTTTTTTTCATCTCCAAATGTTGTGCGGATAAAACGGTAGGTCATAAGTAAGGATTGTTTTTGTAAACATAGATAGTTTAATTAAAAATTGCGAATTAAAAAATATTTCTCGCGAAGGCGCAGAGGCGCAAAGAGGGGCTCCGTCGTTTCGGTGCTATAAAAATTCAGATTTTTTTCACGAAATATTAATGAGTGTAAGGAGTCTTAGGAGCACAGAATAAAATTGTGACACAGTGGTAAATAATTTCTCGCAATGGCGCAAAGGCGCAAAGTGGGACTCCGTCATTTACTTGCGGCGATGAGTCTGATTTTATTTCCGAGATTTTATTGGTAAGATTAACGGCACTAAACCGGTAATAAAATTGTGGCTTTGTGGGAAATTATTTCTCGCGAAGGCGCAATGGCGCAAAGGGGGGCTCCGTAGTTTTGTGTGCAATAAAAATTCAGATTTTTTTTACGAAATATTATTAGGTATAAAGAGTCTAAGGAGCACGCAATAAAATTATGGCTTTGTGGCAAAATAGGATAACCCGAACTACCTTCAGAAAAACCTAGCACTATTATTATTTTCTTTGCAAAAGAAAAATCTGCATACATTATCCTGAATCAAATGACCAAAACCGGAATGAAAAGAAAATCCAGTGCCATATCTCTGATCGTAGTCTTAATTCTTGCTGTAATAGCATGGAGCCTTAAGACCTGCAGGAATTCGAAAGATACGTATCCGGAGCGTTCGGTAAATGTTGAGCAGGGTGACTGGAGGCATCATAAACTGGTATATACTTCGCATGCCAGATGCCGGATGGAATGCCGCGATATTTCGGAATCTGAAGTCGAATTCGTTCTGGCAAATGGTGTGGTTAATCCGGAAAAAAGCCGAGAGATGGATGAAGAAGCAGCAGGACATTGTCCGACATATGCACTGGAAGCAGATACCAAAGACGGCCAGCACGTTAGAATTGTATACGGCGCCTGTGATAAAATCACAAAAGTCATTACTGCAATTGATCTGGGAGTGGAACATGCCTGCAATTGTCGATGATTTTTAGTAAGGCTTCAATTCTTAAACTTGAAGTATTATTTATCACTAACCTGAATCGCTTCAAATTAATTTCAAAAATAAAATCCGATTCGAATTTGGTGTCCGCCAACCCGCAACCCGCAACCCGCAACCCGAAACCCATAACCCGCAACCCCTCCAGTAATCCGAAATCCGTACCTTTGCAACCCTATGACAACAACGACAGAAAAAGGACCCAATTTCCTTGAAGAAATAGTAAGAGCGGACGTAGAAAGTAAACGTCATGATGGCCGGGTATTAACCCGTTTTCCGCCGGAGCCCAATGGCTATCTCCATATCGGGCATGCCAAGTCCATTTGTTTGAACTTTGGACTGGCGAAAGAATTTAACGGACAGACCAATCTTCGTTTTGATGACACGAATCCTGAAAAGGAAGAAGTGGAGTATGTGGAAAGCATAAAGGAAGACATAAAATGGCTGGGTTTTAACTGGTCCAATGAATTCTATGCTTCCGATTATTTCGAAACGCTTTATGACTTTGCGGTAAAGCTTATTCAGAAAGGTCTCGCATATGTTGATGATTTATCAGCCGAGGAAATAGCTGCTATCAAAGGCACTCCGACCGAACCTGGAAAGGAAAGTCCGCACAGGAACCGCAGCATTGAAGAGAATCTTGATTTGTTCGCCAGGATGCGAAACGGAGAATTCAAAGAGGGCGAGAAGGTTTTACGGGCAAAAATTGATATGGCTTCGCCGAATATGCACCTGCGTGATCCGCTCATGTACAGAATCAAGCATACGCATCATCACCGTACGGGTGATAAGTGGTGCATTTATCCGATGTATGATTTCGCGCACGGACAAAGTGATTCGATTGAAAAAATTACCCATTCTATTTGTACACTGGAATTCGAAGTTCATCGCCCTCTGTATGATTGGTTCATAAAGAATCTGGATATTTTCCCAAGTCATCAGTATGAATTCGCGCGACTGAATCTCAACTATACGGTTATGAGTAAGCGCAGACTTCTTCAACTCGTAAACGAGAAGTATGTGAGCGGTTGGGACGACCCACGTATGCCGACTTTAAGCGGTATGCGTAGAAGAGGATATACTCCCGCAAGTATCAGAGACTTTTGCGACAGGGTAGGAGTAGCGCGTCGTGAAAATGTAATTGATGTGGGATTGCTTGAGTATTGTGTGAGGGAAGACCTAAACAAAATCGCCACACGGGTAATGGTTATTCTGGATCCGGTTAAGTTGATTATTGATAATTATCCGGAAGGCAAATCCGAAGTTCTTACCGGTGAAAATAATCCTGAAGCTGAAAATGGAGGTGAGCGCGAAATTCCTTTTAGCCGTGAACTCTGGATTGAGCGTGATGATTTTATGGAGAATCCGGGCAAAAAGTATTTTCGTCTCGGACCAGGATTAATGGTTAGGCTTAAGAGCGCTTACATTATCAAATGCGAATCATTTAAGAAAGACGATGCCGGAAACATCACGGAGATTCATTGTACTTATATCCCTGAGAGCAGAAGCGGAAATGATACAAGCGGAATAAATGTCAAAGGAACAATTCACTGGGTCAGCGCGCAACATGCCATTACTTCCGAAGTGCGCATGTATGATCGTTTGTTCGTACATGAAAATCCGGCCGGTGAAGAAGGCGACTTCAAGAGTTTTATTAATCCAAACAGTCTGAAGATAATTCCCTCTGCTTATTCGGAGCCATTCCTTTCAACCGCAAAAGCGGGTGATAAATTTCAGTTTATCAGAAAAGGATATTTCTGCACAGATAAAGATTCAACACCTCAAAAGCCCGTCTTTAACCTGACAGTTGCGCTCAAAGACTCATGGGCGAAGAAGAAGGAGTAGAGCTCCGGAGCCAGGAAGCTGTGCTATTCCAGCATGCCCGCATACTTGAATTCCATAATTCCAGCATTCCAACATTCCATAATTCCAAAATTCCAGATTATGCACGCCGTAACCTGGAATATTGGAATAATGGAATCACAATTTCCGTGTATTCAAATTAGCGCGACATCTTTCGGTTTTTGCAGACATTAATCTGGAATTATGGAATTATGGAATACGAAGTTTGCAGTTCCTGCGGAGTGTGCTAGAATCCCCCTCCCGCGCCGCCACCGCCGGATTCTCCGCCGCCAAACCGTGTAGAGGAATCAGGCGCTTTCATTTGAGCTGCGGCCTGTGAAACAATCATTGTACTTAATACGCTTGCTTCTTCACCATTATATTCGTCAGGTTCGAAAGTCATTCCTCTTCTTGGAGTTTTCAGATATCTTATACTCATCCAAGAAATGGCGATGAGAAAAATTCCTGCAAGTATCAAAGCCGTTTCCGCAGGGAGTATTGAATAATAATAGCGGATAGTTAGTATGCCAACCGCTTCCAGTACGATTCCGGTTCTTATTAGAATATAATTTTTCCGTGATAAACCCTGCCATATATAAATTAACGGCAGGAGCAAGGTGATGCCATAAAAAATGTA
>CAZAON010000239.1:0-11643 GCA_964486655.1 uncultured Flavobacteriales bacterium | reverse complement strand
CTCAAAAAAGAGTAGTCTGTCAGAGTTTTACCATGCCGTTTTGTCAATAAAACAAAATAGAGTACCCCGGAGCTCATCCGGACCTGAGGTTGTGACTATAAAATAAAATGCAGCCTACGGAAATTTTGCAGAAGTCCGCAGGCTGCTAACCAATTTTAAAAGTTTAAAATTACTTATTGAGAATAATTCTCTCCGACTTAATTATTTCTCCTTTACCATCTTTGATGACTGAGAAGTAAATACCATTTGTAAACTCAGAAATATCGATTTTACTGTTTTCGATATTCAACACTTCTGATTTAAGAAGTTTACCCTCGTAGTTATAAAATTTAATATAAACATATTGCCTACTCTTTTCACCGCTTTTCGGCGTCCGCGTTTGTATTACAAAGCTCTGAAAGAAGCCACAGGCGGGCAATAAGATGAAAATATGATTTTTAAAAAGCGTATAAACTGCAGGGCACCTCTAAAAATAATTGCAAATCCGCATATACGGACTTCCTCAAACAATCAGTTTTTCTTATACTTTATCAAAGCTTCAGTCCGGTTATGCACATGTAATTTTTCATACATACTGAAAATATGTGATCGGACGGTTGAAATACTAATAAATAATTTGTCGGCTATGTCTTTATAACGAAACCCATCGGCCAATAGATCCAGCACTTCTCTTTCACGTTCAGAAAGATTATACTGATTGTCGTTCTTATTTGAAATTTTACTGAAACTGGAAACTACCATCCGGGCAATACTTGAAGACATTGGCGCGCCACCTGAATCAAGCTGACGAATGGCACTAAGAAGTTCATCAGGGGTAGACTGTTTCAAAATATATCCGCTGGCTCCCGCTTCGAGCGCCTTGAAAACATTTTCGTTGTTTTCATATACTGTGAACATCATGATAAGAATCTCGGGGTTGGATTTTTTAATCAAACGTGTACACTCAATTCCGGACATGCCTGGCAGGTTAACATCCATCAATATCATAGCAGGCTTATCTTTATTGATTTCTTTTAAAGCAGCTTCAGCGTTTGAAAATCCGACACATGAAAAATCCTGTGAGCGATTTATTAAAAAAATATAGCCTTCTCGTATTTCATCTATATCCTCAATAATGAATATTTTCTTCCTGGTGCTCATGGCGGTAATTATTAAATAAATATAATGCAATATTACAATTACTTATAACATACCTGCATTCAGAGGAAAAGAAATTTCAAACTGTGTTCCTTCGCCTGGATTAGATAGTACTTTAATATTACCCTGTAATTCTTTAATCCGTGCAACGATGTTTGTAAGTCCGTTTGAAAACGGTCTCCGTTCATCATTTGTAAAACCTTTTCCATCATCAGCTGTTTTTATAATAACCTCTCTATTATCAGCGGAAATGAAAAAATAAAAATTCCTGGCATTTGCATGCTTTAATGTATTGTTGGCAATTTCCTTCATAACAAGAAAAATAATTCTTCTTTGTCTTGAATTAAGCATGATATCGGGGGAAGTCAATTCATATTTGATATCTACCTTGACCTCTGTTCCTTCAAAATAATTAAGACAGTACTGATTAATATAAGCGATCAGATTTCCAATAGAATCATTTGAAGGATTCAAAGCCCAGATAATATCATCAAGTTTTTTCCTGGAATCGGTTATAAAAGAAGAAATTTTATTTAGCTCGGGCTGAATATGACTTTCTGATTTGAACTTAACCTTCATCATTTCGGTAATTACTGCAATTCGCGAGAGATCACTTCCAAGGTCATCATGCATATCGGCCGAGATTCTGTTCCTTTCCATATTCAAAGCATTCCTCTTTTCAAGAATTAAAAACTGAGCTCTCATTCTTCGTCTGTTAAGATAAACCAGTACTAATGATAACCCTCCGAAGAAACAAATAAATGCTATTAACTGAAACCACCATGTTTTATAAAAAGGAGGGTCAATAATAAATTGGAATGTGACGGGAGCTGACCAAAGTCCGGCATTTCTTTGTGCTCTTACTGAAAAAGTATAGCTACCATATGGGATGTCCGGAAAATTCAACTCATCGGCAGAGGCAATTTTCCAATCTACTGCACCCTTACTTAAAGAATACTCGTATCTGATATCCTTTTGACTACTGAATGAAATTGCATTATATTTTATAGTCAGTTCGTTATTATCAAAATCCAGATGAAATTTTTCATTCCAGTTTACAAGTGCTGAATTATTTAAAACAGCTCTAATATATAATGGAGGCGGAGACAAATCACTTCTCTTCAATTTCGTATTTAAAACAAGAAGGCCCTTCATAGTAGCGACATACATAAAATCTCCGGCAACTGCAACATCCCGGACGTCATCTAAAGGAAGGCTGTTCCACTTGTTATAATTAATAAAACCAAATGCTTTTCCGTCTTTGTACCTGAAAATAGTCAGACCCCTGTTTGTACAAACATAAACTGTGTCATTAACAATTCTAACTCTCTTACAAATATCAGACGCTAATCCATCCTTAACTGTTAAATGCACTTTTACTAAACCATTTTTATAGATTATCAATCCGTGCCCGTCAGTTGCCAGCATTAATGCCGAGTCTGCGGCCTGTGAAATGTGCAAAATTTTCGATTTAAGTAAATCATTGTCTTTCCCCAGATTTACATAACGTTCCCCATCCTTTTGCATCAAACCGTCGATATTGGAAACATACAATTGATCGGTGTTATCATAAAAAACAAAGTTTAACCTTCTATAATAAACTTCATCAACAATTGGTTCAAGATTAAAATAATCTCCACTTTTGACAATTTTCGAAGTGAATAATGGATTTCCGACAACTCCAACATTTGCAGAATTAAAACTAACACATAAAGTCCTTGTCTCTGTCAAATCACCGGTAATGCTATACTGTTTCCCGCCTTTTTCATTCGTTTTAATTAATCTATACAAATTCCCGTCTGCCGAAGCCCAAATAATTCCTGCTTTATCCTTTTCAAAATTTAAAATATTCCCGTCATTTTGCATTTGAAATGTTTTGGGGAAATTTATCACCGAATCATCAGATAATAATGAAATTTGATTCCCGGCCGCGCCCATCAGAATTTTATCTCCCTCAATATTTAGCAATGAATAAATGTTTTCACTTGCCAGTTTCGGATAATTATAAATTCTCACTTCCCTGTTTCGGTTAGGTAAAATATAAACTCCGCTCCGTCGTGTCATAATCCATAGGTTTCCGTCTTTGTCAACATTCATTGAATTAACCCACTCGTTTTCCAGATATTTATAAATCTTTCTCTCTCCTCCTTTTCCTTTTTCAAATAAGAAAGCTCCTTTTTGACTTGCTACATATAAATTATCCAGAGAATCACCACATACTGATATGAACCTAAGTTTTTTCCAGTCTAAACTATCCATACATTTTGAAACACTCCCATTCTTAATTTTATAAAAACCTGCCCTTGAATAATAGAAACAATCTCCATTCGAAGAAAGCATATAACTGGCAATGGGTTCCTCAGGAATGGAGTCGACTTTTACGATTGTTCTGTTTTTCTCAACAAATTCGTACCTGGCATTAAGAGAAAAGAGAAATATTTTCCCATTATCGCTTTCTGAAATGCCTACTCCATAATCCGGATAGGATTCCTTTACTTTTACCTGAAATACCTCTTTACCGTCAAGTACACTGGCAATAGCATTGTAAGAGCAAAACCAGATTCGTTTTTTACTGTCTTCGTACGCATAAAAAAATCCTGCGCCTGTAAATGCATTTGCTAAATAAGGATCCGATTTTTCATTATATATTTTCCCGTTCAGATAATATGATAAATGTCCGGCAATAGTCATAAACCAAATCCTTCCTCCGGAATCTTCAAAAATTCTTAAGACATCATTATCAGCTAATCCATCATGCGTTGTATATGTATCAAATGTTTTTCCATCAAACCGGCTCACACCGTTTTCAGTAGCCAGCCACATAAAGCTCTTAGAATCCTGATAGCATACATAAACATTCGAACTTGCCAGTCCGTCATCAACTGTATAATGAATATAATTGAATGTTTGGGCAAATGAATTTATAGACAATAAAAGAGCAAAAAACAGCACTTTAATCTTCAACTTAAAAGGACTAAAAAAACAACTCAAACACATATCAACAATTTAATAACATCAAAAAAATAATAAAACGCTTCAAGACAGCAGGCAATATACATATCGTATAGCAAAGTAATAAATATTATGATTAAAAATCCAATCATAAATTATCCCGCTTTTATTGGTTTTTACTTAAGAATAGATTGACGAATTTTGAGCAATAATTCAGCATAAATACGCTATCCCGAAAATCATTAATCTATATTTACACACAGTTTCAAAATCATTCCGAAACCTCAATTCCAAAATGACCACTATTAAAACCGAAGCATTCGAACTTGCATTAAAATTCATTACAGAAACGAATGTAAATATTTACCTGACGGGCAAGGCCGGTACCGGAAAAACAACCTTTCTAAAGTATCTGAAAGAAAATCCGACTAAAAACATGGTAGTAGCAGCTCCCACAGGAGTAGCTGCCATAAATGCCGGTGGTGTAACATTACATTCCCTGTTTCAGCTTCCTTTTGGACCGTTTATTCCGGCATTCAGACAAACGCTTGTTGGCTTTGACAAGAAAACTCTGTTGTCCCGAATGCGTTTCAATTCGGAAAAACTAAATCTGTTCAACTCCCTTGAACTACTGGTGATAGATGAGGCAAGTATGGTTGCGGCACACACGGTCGATGCCATTGACACAATCCTGCGGGCAGTCAGACACAAACAAGCACCTTTTGGCGGCGTGCAGGTTTTATTCATCGGAGATTTATATCAATTGCAGCCGGTAACGAAAGATGACGAATGGCAGGTATTGCAACATTATTATTCTTCAAATTTCTTTTTTGACAGTCATGCGCTGAAAGACAACACTCCGGTCATGATTGAATTAAAAACAATATTTCGACAGAAGGATGAAGTATTTATTGATATCCTGAATGGTTTGCGGGAAAATACACTCACGAAAGCCCATCTTGAAATTCTGAATCAGAGAATGAGGAAAGATTTTGTTGCTGAGAAAGGAGATGGCTACATAACATTAACTACTCATAATAACAGCGCTAACAAAATCAATGAAATTAAATTAGAAACTCTTGCTTCAAAGCCGTTTAAGTTCCTCGCAAAAATTGAAGGTGATTTTCCCGATCATATCCTTCCGGCCGAAAAGGAGCTCGTGCTTAAAAAGGGTGCACAGGTAATGTTTATTAAAAATGATGCTGAAGGCAAGAGATATTTCAATGGTAAGATCGGTGTAATAAAGGAAATCTCCGAAGAAAAAATAATTGTGCAATGTGACGATGAAACTATTTACGTGAGCGAACATGTGTGGGAAAATCTGACTTATTCGGTAGATCCCGCTACAAAAGAAATTAGAGAAAAAATCGCCGGAACATTTACCCAATACCCTTTACGACTTGCGTGGGCAATTACCATTCATAAAAGCCAGGGACTGACTTTTGATAAAGTTGTAATTGATGCCGCGAATGCGTTTGCTAACGGACAGGTTTATGTAGCGCTAAGCAGAGCCACATCTCTTGAGGGACTTATCCTTACCAGTCAAATAAATGACAGATTCCTTGGCGCCCATCAGGATCTTAAAAACTGGCAGCAGAATAATCATGACGAAAAATCTCTTCCATCACTTTTCCAAAATGCACGACAGGAATATGTAAAGCAAATTTTATTCTATACCTTTTCATTTGATCATTTCAATCCGTTGTTAAAAAAACTGAAAGAAGAGCTTGAAGAATTAAAAGAAAATCCATTGGTATTGAACTGGCTTAAAGAAATCTCCGGAAAGTATCATAGTTTTCATTCAACTGCAATAAAATTTAAAGAACAGCTTCAGAAAATATGGATGGAAAATCAGAATCCTGATACCAACGAACTGCTTCACGTAAGAGTAAAAGACGCCTCTGTTTATTTTTCGAATCAGTTAAATGAATGGAAAAAATTAATTTCTGATCATTCGTTAAAAATAACAACTAAGAAGATTTCAAGGCCGGTTGACAAGATATTAGAATCACTCAGCGAAAGTTTAATTGAATCAATTACAAAGATAAACCTATGTAAAAGTGGTTTTCACTTTAATGAACTAACGGCGTGGAAGAAGGCGCTCCCTTCTAATCCGGATAAAATAAAGAGCACCTATTATCCTTCAGTCAAAGAAGATGTAACGGAAGAAAGAAACGAATTGTATGAACTGCTTTCGGGATTCAGAAAAATGATTGCAGAAGAAAGTGACTCACCTCCATTTATGATCTTCAGTAACAATGCCATTAAAGGATGTTGCGAAAAATTGCCGGGAGATAAAGAGACCTTATTGGAAGTAAGCGGATTCGGAAAAAGAAAAGTAAAAGATTACGGCGACGATGTTTTGCAAATCATTCGTGATTATTGTGAAGAGAATCAGATACCATTAAATTTTGGTGCGGGAGAAAAAGAAATTATCAGAAAAAAATCCAATCTCGTAACCCAGACAGTTAAAGAAACTATAGAATTATTTAAATCGGGCAAAACCATTCCGGAGATTTGTAAAATAAGGGAATTTGCAACATCAACAATTGAAGGACATCTAACAGTTGCACTTAAGAATAAATTAGTTGACATTGAACAATTATTACCCAGAGATGAAATAGATTCCATTGCCACTCTCTTCAATGACGGAAAAATGGAATTAAAGTCAGCATTCGAAAAATCAGGCCAGGAAGTTCCTTATGCAAAATTAAAAATGGTACAGGCATGGTTAATTAGTGAAAAAGAAGATTGATAATTTTTCTCAGAACCGGTAATTATAATTGCCCCTTTGTCTTTTCAAGGTATTCTATTTCATTTTTGCTAAGTTCAACTATAGCATACCTGCCAATTTCAGCCAACACAATTGCATCCAAAGCCTTAATTAAGGAATTATATTTCACTCCTTCGCCTGTTTTAATTAACACAACAAGTCCTTTTGGGTTTTTTTTAATTAACTCAATCCTTTTCCTTAACAGAGAGTCATTACACGCAACCAGTCCTTTATTAACCGAATCCCTTAAAAGAGAAATCGTATCATAGATCATTGAATTATTCTTTTTTAAAATACTGCCGAGTGAATTAATTCCGCCTGCCATTAAATTTGCATCTCCGGCGGAACCGACTTTGTCATCGGCTCCGAAGTAATATTTAACCTTGCCCCCTTTCAGCAATATCAGATTAAATGCTTGTGACTCGCCGATTTTAGATGGAGTTTTCGACGGGCCTTTGTCCGGAACCGTTAGATCAATTGAACTCTTGACATTAAAAGAAGTCGTAAGAATGAAAAATGTTAAAAGTAAAAATGCGAGATCGACCATTGGTGTCATATCCATTTGAGTTGAGTAACGCTTTTGTCTGACTTTATTCCTTCTTGACTGATTTGAAATATTTTCCTGAACTTCCATATAATTAGTTTTAACCAGGACAATTCAAATAGTTAAATTCCATAATATATGCCCGATACACTTGATTCATTAAACTATTGTGACAAACCGCTACTATCCTAATCGGATAATTAAGCACATGTTACAGGATGAAAGGTTAAAAAAGCTTTAAGTATTGGCTGAGCGGATTAAGAATAAACCCAAAATAAAGCCCAAAATGTAAGGTTTTTGCCTGCCGGAATACTCTTCATATCGAAAATTCATGCAAGCATCATTGCATTTTTTGTATTTTAGATGCATCCGGTTCAATCAGAAGTCAGAATTTTCTTTTCATTGAGCCATCCCAATAAATCTTAAAGCTTAACCGAATCAAAATTCCGTTATTCTGCGTATGTTTGAAAGTATTAAACCCAATATAAACAAAATGAAAGCATCAGTCTTAATTTCAGCCATTCTCATTTTTTTAACGACGAATATCACTATTGCACAGGAAGCAAAAGGGGATCTCGTCTGGCAAACAGATCTTGTAAAAGCAGATGCACTTTCAAAATCGACAGGCAAACCGATTTTTGCTTTTTTCACCGGAAGTGACTGGTGCGGATGGTGTCATAAATTACAGAAAGATGTGTTTTCAAAACAAAGTTTTATAGACTGGGCTAAAAAGAATGTGGTGCTTTTAGAGCTTGACTTTCCAAGAAAGAAACAATTACCTCAGGAACTGGCGCAGCAAAACAATAATATGCAGCAAGCACTTCAGGTGCGCGGGTATCCGACTGTCTGGTTGATGTATGTTAATCAGGATAAGGTAACCAAAAACTTCAGCCTTTCTCCGTTAGGTTCGCTGGGCTACCCGAGCGGTGCTGAAATCGGCAAAGAGGAAGTGAAGTTTTTGAATGAAGCCAATGCCATTCTTGCAAAGGGAAAGTAAATTCAGTTACATTTTCAGATTTATATTAATCAGTAACAATCAGCTTTCTGACAATTGTATTTGCTTTTTTATCCATTATTGAGATAAAATAAATCCCCGGCTGAAAATCATAAAGAGAGATTCGCTTTTCCTTTGTATTCATCTCTGTTTGCATTACCACTTTTCCGGCTATATCATTTACCTCAATATTTGTAACTGACTCAAATTGGGGAATAATAATATTAAAATATTCCGAAGCAGGATTTGGATAAATAAAAGTTGACGTCAATCCATTTACATTATTTTGTCCGCTTGTTCCACTAACAACTTCAATTAAATTGGGATCGGCGAATGTATATTTTCCGTCATTATCAATTGCCTTTACCAAAACAGCATACACTCCTGTATCTGCTGCAATCCAGGGTAAAGCAAAGGGAGCAATACTATCGGTACCGATAAAAACATCATTCACAAAAAATTCAACTTTATTTATTGATCCGTCAGGATCAGAGGCGGTCGCTGTGATATTGACAATTGAGTTGGTTTGAAAAACTGTATTGTTGGAAGGATTCACTAATGTAATATCCGGTTCATTTCCGCACATTCCGGACAATACACACAAAGCATCATATTTTGGAGCATATGTGAGACTGTCAAAGTAATTCAGATCTTCGATCGCACCCCAGCAACCATAGCGACTAACATTACCGGATACTACAAAGTAACTGATGAGATCATTTGTGCCAACAGGTGCTGTCCCATTTGCCGCTGCGGAAAACCAGTTATCGTTGTAATTGTGAATGACGGCAGTTTTCATATCCGGAATTCGGTTTGCTAAAATCCGGTTGCTGATATTAATTGTACTTCCGCCGCCATTATCCGGACCACCCTCATACTGGAGATGTTTAATCTGCCATTGATCAGCATACTGAGCCAGTGTCTGAATCCGTGTCAGGTTAGAATCACTGTTGGCCGACATTCCTGCTACAATTTGCTGAGGAGTTGAATTAGCAGCAATATTGTTTTCATTAAAATACGGAGCTGATGCAATTGCGAAAATAAAATCTTTTGGCGCACCATAAGTTGAATTGATCCAGTTCAAAACATCATCATACCATGGCAACCAGCCACCAATCTGCCATGCGAAGACCGGACGAATACGAGTTCGTGATGAGACAGTAACACCGAAGACGGATTCAAAAATTTTTCCGGCTCTGATAATTTGTTTGGCAACTCTTCTGGCTCTTCTTCTGTCGTCAAATTGAGTACTTGCCCGGATGTCTGCATCCTCGGCCGATTGCAGAACGGCATCGTAATTATACTGGTACTGTGAAAAAGAACCATTCCATACTTCATTGCTATATTCGAGATAAATATTTACATCATTTCGTAATTTATTATTCATCAATGTAGCAAGCTGTGCGATGTAATTACTGTCGGCATCAACGGGAATATTGATCCATAAATCTCTCCCGGTATAATTTCCGAGAGCAATGACATTTTCCCAGGGCATACCTTTTGTATAACGGGCATTAGTCGTTAAAGAACGATCGGACCATGACTGAACTGCGGGGTATAAAAGATTGCTGTTATTCGAATTGAGAACATTCATATAACGTAATGCACTGAACTGACTTAATGTATTGAGAAATTTTGTTCTGAATATCTGAGGATTGTTATGCTGATAACCCGGACGCATCAAACGAATGTTTTTTACTCCGCCCGTTCCGGCTGAATAATTGGTTTGTAAAAAATTCAGCATGAGAAATCCGTAATTACCAACGACACCTGAATTCGGTCCGCCACCCGGAGGAAAAACCACATCCATCGTTGTGGTATTGCTTACAGAATCGTAAAACTGGTTTTGAAATGCTAATGGCGCATCGCTCCATGAAGTAATATTTGCCTGTCCGTTGAAAGAAAGAGTATAAGTACCGCTTACATCAATAACATACTTTGCCGGGTCTTGGGGTGATTTGTTCCTGGCATTAATGGGGCGTTGATCAAAAACCACGACTCTGAAATCTTCCGTTGGCCAACCCAGAGAATCGATAGTAGCGTTATTACCCGGACTCGAAACACTTTCCCACATATTAGCAGTCAGAGTAACATTTGGAAACTCCAGAGCAATTCCACCAATTCCATCAAGATTGGCGCCGATTTTCCCTGGAAAGCTTTGTGAAAATGCAAAGCATGAATTAATCAGAATTAAAATCAATGAAGTGATTGCTTTCTTACTCATCATATTAATATTGAATTTAACAAAAAGAACCTAAAGCTAAATAAAATAATACATTTGTAAATACATCATACAAAATGAAAACCAGGATAATAACATTACTGCTTGCTTTTATTCATATCTCATTCTCTGCTAACTCTCAAAATCAGAATCCGTTTAAATTACCTTCATCTATTCCGGTGCCTTCATGGGTGAATAAAGTTAACTGGAACAATCCTAATGTCAGACTAATTGACGATTTGATTACAGAATACAAGAAGTCAGAAGAATACCGGAAGACAGAAGAAGAAATAAACAATGAATTAAAAATAAACAACTCCATTAAACAGGAAATCGAAGAGCCGTATGAAACTGCATACTTAAGATGGCGTCTTGAACAAAGACTTAAAAATGCCATTAATCCGGATGGTTCTGTCATACCTTCTAATAATATTAATAAAGCCAGACAAAGTAATAACAGAAACAAAAGCGCCCCGAATAATAATAGCAGCAGTTTAAATGGAAATTGGTCGATGCTTGGTCCGGTCGAATCATTTGGCCCAAATAATTCCGGAAAAGCCTATAACCAGGTTAACATTTATTGTTTCGCTATTGCACCTTCGAATTCCAATATAATGTATTGCAGTACGGAAGGCGGGGGAACATTTAAAACTACCGACAAAGGATTGCATTGGATAAGCGTATCGGATTTTCTTCCCGCGAGATCCGCACAGAGTTTTGCAATTGATTATTCAGACCCCGATGTAGTTTATGGAAAATATTCGGATATAATTTTAAAAACTACCAACGGCGGTACTACATGGAACGAGTTGGTGAATTACACAGGCGGATATGGAGAGAAGATCATCATTTTACCCGCTACAGGAAGATTACTTACTATCGGAGGCGGTTCAGTGCACTATAGTGATAACGGAGGCACAACATGGTTTCAATCGAACGGAACATCGGCTGTTTCAGATATGTATGATGTAGAAGCAAGAGCAGGAAGCAGTGATACTATTTATGCTTCAGGGCGAACGGGT
>CAZAON010000238.1:0-5324 GCA_964486655.1 uncultured Flavobacteriales bacterium | reverse complement strand
GACAAAGGACAAAGGACAAAGGACAACGGACAAAGGACAAAGGACAAAGGACAAAGGACAAAGGACAAAGGACAAAGGACAAAGGACAAAGGACAAAGGACAAAAAAAGAAAAGACAGTAAGGTACTGAGAAATATTCTTTGAAATAAAATAGTACAAGAATTTATTCGTTACGAATCTGTTCATAATCCATAGGCCCCAGTCCATAATCCATAATCCATAATCCATAATCCATAATCCATAATCCATAATCCTTAGTCCATAATCCTTAGTCCATAATCCTTAGTCCTTAATCCTTAATCCATAATCCATAATCCATAATCCTTAATCCCTTTTCCACCATTCATAGTCACATGTTAAATACAAACAGTAAATTAGCCGCATGCATCGAATAAGAACCTTACTAATACTGTTGATCACAACGCAAATACAAGCCCAGGAAGGCGGATCGAACGTCTATTCTTTCCTTGATATTCCGGCTTCGGCAAGGGTTGCCGCGCTGGGCGGAACATATATTACTGTTAAGGATAATGATCTGAATGCTGCTCTTCAGGCTCCATCGTTATTGAACAGTTCGATGAGCAATTCTCTTGCTTTTAGTGCCGTTTCATATATGGACGGAATAAAATTCGGTGATGCGGCTTATGTGCATGATATAAAGAAGTACGGGACCTATATGGCTTCGATGCATTATGCTTCATACGGACAGTTTCTGGAGACGAATGAGTTTGGTGATATTACAGGTGATTTCCATGCATCCGATTATTGTTTGACATTAGGAGGTGGATATCAATACAACCGGATGTTTTCTTTCGGAGCAAACATAAAAGGTATTTACAGTGATTATTACATATACAATTCATTCGGACTAGCTGCAGATGTTTCCGCGACATATGATGATACTACGAATAAATTTACAGCAACTTTCCTGATCCGAAATGTCGGTGCGCAGATAAACACTTATGTTGATCATGAAAGCGAACCATTACCGGCCGAAGCAATGATTGGTATTTCGAAACGCCTGACACATACACCGCTTCGTTTTAATCTTACATACAGACATCTTGAAAAATTTGATCTGTCTTATGAAGATCCACTTTATGTCGGTGATGCGGATCCGCTCACAGGCGAACCTGTTCAAAAGGAAATAGGCTTCTTCAATAAGCTTTCCAGGCATTTTATCATCAGTACAGAAATTTTGCTTTCGAAAAATTTTCATATCCGTGCCGGCTACAATTTTCAACGACGTCGTGAAATGGTTGTTGAAACCCGTCCCGGACTGGTCGGTTTTTCGCTCGGGGTCGGACTAAAAATCAGCAAATTTATTATTGGCTGGGGCCTTGGCAGCTATCATCTTGCTGGATCGGCGAATCATTTTTCGATAACTACGAACTTGTCGGAGTTCGGGAAGAAAAATGAAAAATGAAGATTGTAGTATGATGATTGATCGTCCTGCAACTTTTTTTATTTCCAGACATTTCTCCAAATTGCAATCGTTAGCTCAAGACTAATACACAAAGGCTAATACCAAAATCTCAAGACTTTTCCCCATATTTGTCATTAAGAAATGGAAGCCCTGCAATTGACACCGAATCTCAAGACTCAAGACTCAAGACCCAAGACTGATAAAATCATCATTGCAATCGACGGCTATTCTTCCTGTGGCAAGAGTACCATGGCTAAGGCAATTGCAAAGGAGCTTGGTTACAGATACATTGATTCGGGAGCCATGTATCGTGCGGTTACCTATTTTGTTCAACAGCATGGAATGACCTTAGGCGAACTCAATGCAATGACTCCCGATCAGATTGATTCCATGATGGAGCATATTCAGATTACTTTTCATGTGAATCCCGAAACAGGCTTATCGGAAGTCTTTTTAAATGAACAGAACATCGAAAAGAAAATCCGCGATCTCAAAGTTTCCGATTGGGTGAGTCCGGTTAGTGCAATTCCCGCAATTCGTCATAAACTTGTTTCATTGCAGCAGAGTTATGGAGTCAATAAGGGGATTGTGATGGACGGAAGAGACATTGGCACCAGCGTATTTCCTCAGGCCGAATTAAAAATTTTTATGACTGCCCGTCCTGAGATAAGAGCGAAACGCCGCTTCGACGAATTGAACAACAAAGGCTTCATGGTAACTATGGACGAAGTTTTTCAAAACATCGCCGACCGCGATCATGCCGATACGCACCGATCTGAAAGTCCGCTCCGTCAGGCTGAAGACGCTATTGTTCTGGACAATTCCAATTTGACAGAGAAAGAACAATTGGAGTTTGCGATGAGACTGGTAAAGGAAAAATTAACAATTAATGCTACTTAGTCTGGCAATTCATAATTGATTTTATTAGTAATTAATATTCGTCATTCGTAATTCGTCATTCGTAATTAATTACCCCTATCTTTGCATTATGAGAGTAACGATTGACCCTAACTCCGGTTTTTGCTTCGGTGTCGTTTATGCAATACAGAAGGCAGAGGAAGAGTTAGATCTAACAGGCAAACTTTATTGCCTGGGTGATATCGTTCATAATAATAAAGAGGTCGAAAGGCTGGCAGCAAAGGGTTTGAAAGTGATCAATCATGAGCAACTGAAAGAACTTCGCGATTGTAAAGTCTTAATCCGCGCCCACGGTGAGCCGCCCGAAACTTATCAGATTGCCTTAAAAAATAACATTGAACTTATCGATGCCTCTTGTCCGGTCGTTTTAAAGCTACAACATCGTGTCAGAACCAGCTTTGATAAGATAGAAGATTTGGACGGACAAATTGTGATTTATGGTGAAGTCGGGCATGCGGAAGTAAACGGACTAATCGGTCAGACCGGCGGAAAAGCGTTAATCGTTAAATCCGAAGAAGACCTTGAGAAAATTGATTTTTCGAAACCCGTGACGCTCTTTTCGCAGACCACAAAAAGTACGGCCGGATTCGCGAAAATGAAGGCCATGATTGAACAGCGTTCAAATTACGCGATGGAGAAGGAAGTGACCGATGAATTCCTGACCACCAACGATACCATTTGTCGTCAGGTTTCGAACCGCGAGCCGCATTTAAAGAAGTTTGTGCTCGATCATGATGTGATATTATTCGTGAGCGGAAAGAAAAGTTCGAATGGCAAGGCACTTTTCAGTGTTTGCGAATCAATAAATCCGCGTTCCTATTTTATTTCAGATGAGACAGAGTTAGACCCAAATTGGCTTAAGAATGCTGAATCTGTTGGAATTTGCGGGGCAACTTCTACACCACTCTGGTTGATGGAAAAAGTGAGGGACAGCATCAATAATAATTAGTAATTGCTTTTTGACATTTTTTATATTCCTTTAAGTAATGAAAAGACACGTTTCTTTCTCATTTCTATTTTTACTATATTCCCTTTGTATAAGCGGGCAAGAATATCAAATGTTAATTGACAGCTTCTATGCCGTAGCTATGTCGAGATCAGTTGATAGCGGATTGGTAATCGCCGGAAACATTAATTTAGATTCAGCAAGCACACAGACAGGTATAAAAATTATAAGGATCAATTCAATTGGTAATATTCAGTCTGTTAGAAAGCTAGATACTCCCAATAGCGAAACAGTCTGTGGCATTGAAGAGCGACCCAACAAAAGTTTAATTATTGCTGGCAACAGTACTGATTTTTCTACACTTGATACGAGCGTAAGTTTTCTTTTATCTATGGATTCTTTAGGGAATATCAATTGGCAAAGATGTTTTTATGATGGATTGCTTTGTACTGACATGTTGTGTTTAACAACTGGTGAAATTTTGATATATGGTGAATGTTTGGATAGTATTGGTACGTGTTTCATTTCTAAGAATGATTCAACGGGAAATCCTTTGTGGATTAGGATTTTCTTTGGCAGCGATCCTCAAGTCATAGAATTGAAAAACGGTAATTATCTTTTGGGAATGAATGACTCAAATATTCAAACCATTGATTTGATAAGACTCGATACCTCTGGTAATGTGTTATTATCAGAAAAATATATTGATCATACTAATTTTAAAAGCAGATTGATTCAAATGAGGGAGATCTATGACAATGGAATTGGGTTATTAGAAAATATTAGTAGTGCCGTTAGTACAACTAGTTGTGGATTTCTAAAGCTTGATAGTGCAGGTGCAATCGAGTGGACCCGTAAGTACTTTAAACCTGGCACCGTTTATCCACTTTCATTTACAGAATTGAACGATAATTCACTATTATTAAGCGGTTGTTCAAGCGGTGATCATTCAAGTCCGGGTTTTTACTTCATAAACCTAGATACTACTGGAAATTTTTTTCAGAATTATTATATCAGAAGAATTGATATGCATTTTTCTTGGTCAAATAGTCGAATGAACCTGGTTCACTTTAAAAACCATGGATTTTCATTCTTTGGTTCAGATCATTATCCAAACAACCAATTGGAAGGCACCATGGTATTGAACGTAGATTCAGCTAACGTAATATCATGTTCTGATACTGTTACAGTAAACCAACTGAGTCCGTCTATTCAAAAGCAAACATATACTGCACAATCATTCTCAAGAGGTTTTTCTGTTCCATGCTCATCGAATTTTATAAACTCGACAATTGTAAGCCAATTTTCTTGTGGAGCTACAGGGCTGGAGTCCTTAAATATAATGGAGATGTCAATCTATCCGAATCCGGCTAATCGATATATTACCCTTAGCACGAACAAAGAATTTTCGATAAATGAGGTAGAAATTTATAATTCCGTGGGATCTTTTTTAGGTCGAATAAAAGGAAATTGGGAGTATAATCAGACTTTAGATTTATCTCGATTTGATGAGGGATTATATTTTCTAAAATGTTATAGTGGACAAACATTTATTCTAACTGAAAAATTAATAATTATTAGGTAGTCTCTACCCCCGTTTACTGCCTTTTTTCATGAATTTTGGAGGATTTATTCATCTATCCCCCAATAAATCATTGTACTTTGTACTGAATACTTTCTACTGATAAAAAGATAGGTTCTCCCTTTTGTCGTTCCGATAATTTTGATACATTTGCGTCCCTTTTAGATAAAAGTCAGAAACGCAATTAATTAAACTTAGAAAAAACCCAAGAAAACTAAATGATTACCGAAGAAATCACCAACCCTGCCCCGGAAAGTAAACAGCCAGAGGCTTTTAACTGGGACTCAACCGGAAAAGGATGGAATGACTATTCTGCCGAAGAACGCACCAAAATGGAGCAATTGTACGATCAGACGCTTAATGCTGTGGTCGAACATGATATTGTGAACGGAACTGTTGTTTCTATCTCAACAAAAGATGTTCTAATCAACATCGGTTTCAAGTCAGATGGTC
>CAZAON010000237.1:0-10005 GCA_964486655.1 uncultured Flavobacteriales bacterium | reverse complement strand
GTAAGACCGAATGTGCAAATCGTAAACTGAAAGACAGAAATGAAAGTAACTTACATACTTATATTAACCTTTGTGTTGACATTCAACACGACAATTAGCCAAACTATTTCGGGAAATGAAAGTTCACCATTTCCATTAAAGACAATGACACGTTATTGTCAAAAAATACCTGAAATACCTTTGTCTAAAACAGTTTTGACTTACGACAAAGAAAATCGGTTAATTAAATCTTCAGAATATCGCGACACGACTGAAACATACAGAACAGTTTCAAATTACAACGAACTTGGTTTATTAATGTCTAAAGATTTTTATAGTTTTACAAAAGACGAACCTAAACTTGACAGAACACGAATTTATAAATACGATGATAAAAACAGATTGATATACGAAGGTTATGATGATGAAAAAGGGAACAACACAAAAAACAATTATACATACAACGAGAATGGCAAATTAATATCAAGTACGAACGAGTGTAATTATAATCATTGGGAATGTTTATATGAATATGATACGAATGGAAAGTTAAATAAAGAATACAAAAATAATGAACTTGAAGTTTCCTATGAATACTATGATAATCGTTTGACGAAAGAAACCCATTACCAACATAACAACTTTGTGGCAGACAAGAATAAAGAAATTATATACTATTACGATGAGAAGGGCTTGTTAACGATGAAAAGAGAAGACGAAAATATTATTGAAAAGAATACATACAGCAACGGAAAGCTTGTGGAAAGGTGGACATACTACTTCGGTATTGACCCTTGTTTTTCTCCTTGCTGTGGACAATACATTACAAAGTATGAATATTTATAACAGACACGATAGAACGAACGCCAGCCGATAACATAAGATTTATGAAATAAAAAAAATGGGGGCGACCTGCCAGTATGAAGTTTTAAGCATTTAATTACGCTTGTAACGGGGCGTAAGAGACGAGCTTTAAACCCCCTTTTTTTTACTTCATAAATCTTCAAAACGTTAGCGGTAATTTAACATGTATATAGAAATTAACAGTGATTCTCAAATGGAATTTCAAACAGATATAAATCCAATTTTGAGAGCTATAAATGAATATAACCAAAATTACACTTGGATAATTTCATTCCATGAATTTCAATATTTAAATCCCGATTCATACGATACTAGATTAAATGCAAATCTTGATTTGATAGAAATTTCCGGAATTGATCTCATTGAAATTACGACTAACAGTAAAATTCAATTCATTTGGGGCGTACTAAGTGCATTTAAAGGAATTCCCTCTTTTGAGTCCTCTTCAAAAAATAAACTTAATACAGGCAAATATAAATATGACCCGGATTTATATTTGTACCCTTCAGCAGAAATTGAAATTGATTGCATCGATAGTACAGTTACATTTGTAAGATCGGAAAATATATCTATTCTTGAAAATGTTTTAAAATTTCTAAATCAAAAATAAACAGCCGCTAACATTACCTTGCCGATATGCCGCCTAAACATTTTTAATATATTTGAAATTGTGCAATGCGGCACTTCGTCAAGCTATAAATCGTTATAGGCAACCTAAACACTAGAACAAACAACTTGAAACTTATTTAATCTCTGTATGGATGAAATCAAACTTGTCATTATTTTGGATTATTCAGATCTCATTAATTTTCCTTTTTATAGTTGTTTCTAATGCGCAAAACATAGAAAACGATAAAGAAATTCCATGTCAATCAACGGATATCAATTTTTACTGTTTAGATGATAATAATTGGCATTGGGTTATTAATAATGAAAAGGAATACCAGAGAATAGTAGGTGGGAAAACGGAAATAGATTTTTCAAAATATACATTAATTGGAGTTGTCTATTCTTCTGCAGGATGTACTAAACCTAACACTTCTCATTCCATTTACTTTTTAGAAAAAGGCAACACTTACCGTTACGAACTTAATGTTCAACAAAACGGAAACTGTAAAGCACTTTTTGCAGGCAATATCTGGTGTTTGATTCCGAAAATACCAAATGAAATGAAGGTGGATTTCGTAAAAACCCTTTCAGTAAAACAGTAGACTGCCTATAACATCACCTTGCCAAAATGCCGCCAGGAAGATTTTCGCTATATTTGAAATGCCGGAAAGGCGGCACTTCGGAAAGCTATTAAACGTCAGACTGTGCAAAAACTCTTTATAATTTTTTAGTAATCGCTTCTATATTATTTCTTGTTTTAGCATCTTTAATAAACAAAGAAATATCATGGGTTTTCAAAAAGGAATTGACAGGGAACAGACATTACTGTTTCCTCTTAGCCTGGATGAAATGATTCCGGAGGAGCATCCGGTGCGCATCATTGATCTATCTATTCATAATCTCGATCTTCAAAAACTTGGTTTCATTGATTCTACTACCGAAGTTGAAGGGCGCCCGTCGTATGATCCTAAAGATATATTGAAGTTGTATTTGTATTGATACTTAAATCGCATCCGCACTTCTCGTCTGTTGGAGCGTAAATGTCTGCGAAATGTGGAAGTGATGTGTTGGAACCATCAAACGACAATGGAGCATGGATCACATTCTTCTGAAGGGACTTAAAAATAACAACGGAGAATTCGTATTAATTTATTTCACTTACAACTTCCGGAGGTTTATGAACTTTTTCGGCTTCAAAGAGTTAATAAAACGGCTGTAGAAGCTGTTTTTAGTCGCTTACGAACTATGGTGGTATGCGGGTGTTAATAGCGTGAAATTATTCTTCCAAACCTATAATCGGTTACCAAGGATATGGGTATGAAAATATTTAATACATTTAGTTTTTGCACGAACTGACGTTATAGCCCATTTTAGTGACGACAATGAAGAAACAACTTCCCATATTAATCATATTGACATTTGAGACGACTTTTTCGTTCGCTTGTTTGAATACTTATCAATTCAAAATATTTCCAGTTGGGGTTTCACAGGATAAAATCATAACTGTTGACGTTCAAATCAGAAGAACATCACAAGTTGAAGGCAATCGTTGGTTAAAGCTCGGACTTGAGAAGACAGACGAATGGGGTGAAATGTGGATTTTATACAGTTACATTTCAACCTACGACAAGAACCAAAAACTAATTTCATTAATACCGCTCGACACTTCATACTCAATTGGAAAAAATTACTCTGACACTTTAAACAGAGCATATCAGAACGGACTTAAAACAATCGCAAAAGAAATTACTGATTTAGAATATTTCAGACCTGACTATATTTCCTTCTGCGACTTTCAACAAAAATGCAACATCGTAAAAATTCAATCTGACACGATTTCGAATAAGGACTATATTGTTTATGGTGGCAAGAAATATCAAACTGACATTGTTCGTGACACATCCTATTATGGTTTCGGCAGAAGTCCTTATCACCCCGAGACAATAACAGGACTTTACGTTAATTCAGTTAGAATTTTTAAGACAAAAACACACACCTTACTTGTGACCCATTTAGCGACAGGACACGAAATGGCTTGGATAACAAGCGACCCAAAAAAAGCAGGTAAAACAGAAGATGGAGAAATTATACTTGCTAAGGAGCATAAACCTAACTTGACATTCACAGAAATTAAAAAATCGACCTATGAAGAACCGCTTTTACACCACGGTTACGGTTTCGACATTTTTATAATTAAATGACCTATGACTGACAAACAAGACAGAAAAACGGGCTAAAAAGCACCTACCCAAAAGGCGGGCTTTCGTTTTCCAAAGACAATCTTGTGGTTAATGATACATTAGTTTTTCAAATCAAGTTTTGCATTAAAAGTCTTGCCCTTCGAGTAGCTGAGAATCATTATCGGTCATTAAAGAACAACACCAAACATCCAACCATTAACATCAACTAATTTGATTATTATATGAGTACAGATTCTCAAAATGAAATCCACAGCTCCAGAGAACTATCCACCCCAATAGAAATAGTCTACCAGGCCTTTTCCAATCCCTCACATTTAAAAAACTGGTGGGGACCGGAGGGATTTACAAATACGATTCATGAATTTGATTTAAGGCCAGGGGGAAAGTGGCGATTGACGATGCACGGACCGGAAAAAGGGAACTATGAGAACTCATCGGTGTTTAAGACTGTTGTGCCGAATAAATTAATTGCGTGGACGAGAATTTCACAACCTCTGTTTGATATGGAAGTGGAATTTGAACAGCTTAGTCCTTCGAAATCGAAAATATCATTCCGCATGATTTTTAAAACGGTTGAAGAATGTGATAAGATGAGAAAATTTGTAGAGCCTAATAATGAAGAAAACTTTGACAGGCTGGAGAGAGAATTGCTTGTCATGTTAGAAGGCAAGAATGCTTAACAGGGAAATTTATAGAATTAATAAATGAGTTGGAAAAACATTTGAATCTGAAATCCGGCAATCTATAGCCAAAGAATACGGTATTGGTCTATCTTTTTTTTATTGAATTCCCCTTTTGGATCATTAGCTGCCCCTTTCGCCTGCCCGGACATCCCCAAAAAGCGGTCAGATTACCCAATTACTCATCCGTACCGGCCAATTACTCAATGCAGGTTTGCCCCGGACGGTTGCCGGTATACATTTGGATCATAATTCAAACAGAAAAAAACAATCTAAAACATACAGCCATGAAAAATCTAACTGCCTCCGCTCCTGCCGCATTACTTGCTCTTTGCACTTCTTTTCTTTTTTCATTAACAAGCTGCGAGAAAGCTGAGCTTCCGGCTCTAAGTACTGCAAATGAAAACGCGCTTTCTTCCAATACAAACGCTTCTATCGCTGAAGAAACAAGTTTTTCAAAAGACACAAAACATTTTACCGACGGCGCTTTTGAACAGGCAACTGATAAAGACATCAGGAATCATTCAAACGGTGCTCAACCAAGACTTGATAAAGACAGCAGAGGTGGAAACACAGCCGAACCAAGATTAGATAAAAGCATCAGAGGCGGTAACACTAATGCACCAAGACTTGACTAAAAATATTGCACACACAAACCTGATTAACTTTTTACATTCCCAAGACTCCGGCGAAAGTTTTCCGCCGGAGTTTCTTTTTTGAGTATTGAAACGAATTTTAGTGATTTTGAGGAACTATACGAATTGCTGCTTTCCAAATGTCCAAAATAAGAGGCTTAAATAGCTAAAAAAAACTAAATTGATACAAATATGTACAAATAAGCATTATGAAAATCCCTGGTGGGTGACCAAACAAATTCCTGAGATTTATAACGCTATGTCAAAGCGCTTGTATTTTGATTCAGTTTTGTAAAACAAATGGCTTTGATAAAGTACTTGTTACCTCTATGGATAAACAAGGCATAAAGAAATTGGATAAATTGCGGCTTACATTTTTGCCTGCAGCAGTGTATACTTATAATATTGGTGATATTACTTTGAAATTGAAATGAGCAGCGAAATAAGTATATACCAAAAAGCCGAGGGCAACATTATAATTGATGTGCGGCTTGAGGAGGGAGTACTGGATTCCCGGGCCACTATTCGGAAATTCGCTCATTCAACAAGTGCCAATCCTTTTTACCTAAGTCATATTATCATTCAAATTTATTTGGATTTTTGTACATTTGACAAAACAGATTTCTATGACTGACTATAGAGAAATTATTACTATTAATTCAGAAGTAAGATTTGGAAAGCCATGTGTACGAAATACACGTATTTCTGTATACGATGTTCTGAGCTGGCTTGCTGCCGGAATGACTCAAAAAGATATCATAAGAGACTATCCTGAATTAACAGAAATTGATATTCAGGCTTGTCTTGCCTATGCAGCTGACAGGGAACACAGAACCAGGGTAGCTTAAATGAAACTACTTTTTGATCAAAATATTTCCTTTAGAGTTCTTCAGAAACTTGATTAATTCATGACTTCTTATCAAATCCAAACTACCTGGATCTTGCTTGTATTGAAATTGGTTAATAAGCACCAGGCCTTCTTACAACAAGAACGTAGATGAAGAACAAAATCTGAAAGAAACTGAAAAAATAGATAGAAGAAGTTTTTAAAACTTTTATAATCTAAATCTTAATCTCCTCTTCCGTCTTATTAAAGAAATGATACTCTAACATATGATAATCGTTGTTAGCCGTAACTTTTAGTTTGATCTTAAATTTCTTCTTCCACTTTTCTGCAATGGATGGTTTAAACAAACTTCCTTTATTTAAAAATGCTTCGAGATACGGGTGGACTGCAATCGTGAGATGTTTCTCATTTTGCTCCTGAACGAAGTAGCGAAGATTATTCTCCACATCATCGACAAAAAGTATCGTCGCCTTGATTTCGCCTGTACCGTCGCAGGCCGGACATTTTTCTACGGTCGTAATATTTGTTTCCGGTCGAACTCGCTGACGTGTTATCTGTATAAGTCCGAATTTACTTGGCGGAAGAATCGTATGCTTCGCGCGATCGCGCTTCATTTCATTCTTCAGCTTTTCCCAGAGTGCTTTTCGGTTTTGCGGACTGTGCATGTCGATAAAGTCTACGACTATGATTCCGCCCATATCGCGCATGCGCAGTTGTCTGGCCACTTCAACGGCTGCATCCAGATTTACCTGGAGAGCGTTCGCCTCCTGGCTGGAGTCGTTATCGGACTTCACTCTTCCCCCGCTGTTCACGTCGATTACATGCATCGCTTCGGTATGCTCGACAATCAGGTAGGCGCCATTCGCCATCGTAACTGTTTTTCCGAACGCTGCTTTAATCTGCTTCTCCACACCAAAGTGATCGAAGATTGACTGTTTGCCTTTATACAGTTTAACGATGTCCGTTTGCTCGGGTGCGATTTCGCCGATATATGATTTGATCTCCTCGGCAAGTGCCGGGTCGTTCACATGTATGGCGTTGAAATTCGGATTCAGAAGGTCTCTTAAAATTGTCGAAGTACGGTTCAACTCACCCAGAATTTTCTGTGGCGGTTTAGCCGTCTTCAACATCGAGAATGTCGACTTCCATTTGGAAACAAGATCCTGAATGTCCTTATCCAGCTCCGCCACCTTCTTTCCTTCGGCAACTGTTCTGACGATAAGTCCGAACCCTTTCGGCTTAATACTTAATGCCAGACGTTTCAAACGCTGACGTTCCTCCGCACTCTTGATCTTTTGAGAGATCGAGACCACATCGGTAAACGGAACCATGACAACAAATCGTCCGGCCAAAGAAATCTCTGAAGTTATGCGCGGACCTTTTGAAGAAATCGGTTCTTTGGCAACCTGCACAAGCACCCATTGATTCGGAGTAAGCACATTGGTGATCTTTCCTCCTTTGTCGATATCGCGTTCAACGGTAAAACCATTGAGAAGCGGATCGGGATTTTTGCCGGTCGTTGTTAACTTGATAAGTTTAAGTAAAGACTGAACCTGTGGTCCAAGATCGAGATAATGCAAAAACGCATCTTTCTCATGACCGACATCCACAAAAGCGGCATTCAGTCCCTGAATAAGTTTCTTTACACGTCCCAGATATATGTCACCTACCTGAAACCGCTGATCCTTCTTTTCACTATTTAATTCGACAAGATGCTTATCCTCTATTAGAGCAATCGTTACTTCATCAGGTGTCGAATTGATTACTAATTCGCTGTTCAATTAAAAATGAATTTTTTACAGCCCTACTGCATTAAGCGTTTTTTAGGAAAACACAAAACAGCACAAGAAAATGCCTGAAATGCACCGGAATCTGTTAACCATACAACGCATTGTAGGGCAAGAAATGTTTACGAAAAACCGGTATTACTTACAGTACTTGTACTTCATGTAAAATTTTACACGAAAACATCAGAAAACGGCAAACAAATTGACGTGTACACTATAAAATAGTGTACACGTGCTAATGTTTATCTGCTTTTCTTCTTATGTCTGTTCTTTCTAAGACGCTTTTTACGCTTATGCGTTGCCATCTTATGTCTTTTTCTCTTCTTTCCGCTTGGCATGTGTTGAGGCTTTAATTGTTATTAATTTGATTTATTAAAATGCTGACTTGTTCATTCAGACGAGGGTCTTTGGAACTTTTAATCATTTCTAAGTTTTTCAGAGCAAGGTCCTTTTTACCCATCGTCGCATAGGTACGTGCGAGTAAGAATCTTGCTTCAATATTATCCGGATTAATCTGTAGTACTGTTTCGAAGCGGCCGACAGCTTTATCATACTGCCCTGACTTAACCGATAGAATACCCAGGTTATACTGCGCTATTTCATGCTTCGGATTTTTCTCAACTACTTCACGCAGCATCATGATTCCTTGCATGGGCGCCGGTCCGTCGGCATAGCAAAGTCCGAGATCGGTCTTTGCATCGAGGTTATCCGGATTTATTTTAAGAACGTTTTGATAAGACGCGATCGCCTTTTCGTTAAAGTATTTCCTCATTAATGAATCATCAGTCATTCTTGAGGCATCGTAAAATCTGAATGCGGCGTTAATCCAGCTTTTTTCGGTTGAATTAATTTCTGCACTCTTTTCGTAGTAATGTGATGAAATCTGCGGTTGATTCAACCTGTCCCACACCTTACCTAATGAATCATTCAGAACAATGGAAGAAGGATCTTTTTTCAAGGCAGACTCAAGTTCGCTTATGACTTCAACTTCCTGCCTCTTTAACTGACCTTTCGCTTCGCTGTTAAGTCCGTCGAATGAAATCTCATGTGAATGAGTTTCAACTTCGGCTTTCTTAACCTTCTGAGGAGCCAAATAAAGAGCTACCACTAATAAGGCTCCACCGGCAATCAGCAACCATTGTTTGCCGCGTGCTTGCATACTTAGTCTATGGCTTCAGTTGTCTGATTCTTCTTAATCTTGGCATTCTTTACCTTGCTGGCGAATGTCTTTGCCGGTTTGAACGCCGGAATATTATGCTCAGGGATAATGATTGTGGTGTTTTTGGAAATTATTCGTCCTAATTTTTGAGCTCTCTTTTTAACTATAAATGAACCGAATCCACGTAAGTACACATTTTCGCCATCGGCCATTGTGTTCTTAATCACCTTCATAGCTGCTTCTACGGCTTGTAGTGCTACTGTTTTCTCGATTCCGGTTTTCGTGCTGATTTCAGCTACCAGCTCTGCTTTTGTCATTTGTTTGAATATTAATGAATTGATATTTGGGGCGGCAAAGATAAGGCTTCAAATCAAATAGAAAACTAAACTTTCACATTATCAGCAATTTGTTTTCATAAATGCCGATTTCAGGCCAAATTCGAAGATAATTTGCCGAATAATTATCAACATTAACAGGATAACGTTTTCAATATTAAAGAATTGTCAGGCAGAAGGGCGTTTTTTTCGAAATTTTGGGGTCGGGTAAAATCACAGCGCTTTTCGAAAACTGAACTAAACTGCCATTTAATAGTTAACTCCTTCCCTTTGAAATCCTGCAACACGAATCCGCGAAAATCTGCGCTCCACAATTCGAATTCATATTCCACTTTTTGGATACGCGAAATCTGCGTTGAAAAAAGTCGCTTGCATCCTGTCAGAATAATAAAAGCACTACACTTTAACGCCTGACAAATAAATGCTCTTTCCGATCGGTGCAGGTATAATCGATTCTAAAATGTTTGAAACGGGAAAAAATACATTGTCGTAGATTCTGACGGCAAGCGGACTGAGTTCGCCATTTTTACTGAACGCTTTATTGGCCACTGAGGCCGGATATCCCAGCATGTCATGATATCGATTCGTTTGAATATTAAATCCGGCCGCACG
This sequence comes from uncultured Flavobacteriales bacterium, assembly GCA_964486655.1. Lineage (GTDB taxonomy): Bacteria > Bacteroidota > Bacteroidia > AKYH767-A > 2013-40CM-41-45 > JADKIH01. The sequence goes on along the minus strand of CAZAON010000237.1, from coordinate 297 downwards.
CACGATCTTTTCCAAACCCTTTTTTGAATATCGCCTGTAATGACCAATGCTTTTATCGAAAGCGGAATACAATTCCATTCGTGCGGGAACATAAATAAACAATCTGCCGTTTTTCTTCAGCTTGCCATAAAACTGCTTAAGAATCTGAACGTCGTCTTCGATGTGTTCCAATACATCAATTAAATAAATACCATCAAGTTCGCCTTCGATTTCATTCAGTGATTTATACACCTTTACTTTTTCAGAAAGTTTTTTCGAATAATCACTGTCAGGTTCAATAGCAGACAACTCGACTTC
>CAZAON010000236.1:0-2247 GCA_964486655.1 uncultured Flavobacteriales bacterium | reverse complement strand
AAATAAAAGACATTATTTTTCTCGACAAATAGTTGAATACGCAATAAAGTATCACTACTTCTTTAATAGAACTTTGCCCAGAGCTTGGTTACGTTTTGTAATTGTGCTTAGAGATAAGAAAAGATACGAATTGATAATCACCCTACATCATTATGGTTATGATAAATCAACATTTGCAATTGGCGCTATCTTGCAATACAATGAGCCATCGAAAACAACAACAAATGCAGATGATTTGATAACGGTTCTGCCACTTTCAATTGAGCCATATACAATTTCCTTAGAGGCGCAAACATCAGAGATTAATAAATCACTTGCTGATATTCAAACCTTTCTCCAAAATGTATTAACACTTACTCTTGCACAAATTGCTAATGAAATTAATTAATGGAAGGAAAGAACGCAAGCAAGAACAATTATGGACTCACCCAAATGGTATAACTATCCTTTGCCCCAATTGCAATGAGAACTAATTCATACCTCATTGTTCTTCTAATTGATACTTATTAATTGGTTCTGTACCCCATTTGTACCTCGAAAAGCTAACTTGCTGATTTAGAAAGTGTGTTACATTTTGTATCGGAAAGTAACTAACCCAATCGAAATCTCACCTCTTCACAAACCTCCCCCTAAAAATAATTTCATCTGTTACGGCTTCAAGCATGTAAAGCCCGGGGGGTAAAAATTGAACATTGACTTCCATGCTTTGTGAAGGATTGGAATGGTTCGGTGCGAGATCTACATCCATCACTTTTTCCCCGAGCATGCTATACACCCTTATGAAAAGATTTGGCTTGCCGTTGAATTTTATTCCGGGCAGCAATGGGGAACTGATCATTAATTTCTCATTTACCGGATTCGGAGAAAGCGTAAAACTATTTTTGTCATTGTCGCATTTCACTGCAACGGTATTGCTGTATGTAAACGCTCCGTTAATGTCTACCTGTTTGAGACGGTAGTAGAGGGTTCCGCTGCACATTCCTTCGTCAACATAACGGTATGAAAGAACCTGGCTGGAAACTCCGGAGCCATAGCCATTAATTTTTACAACCGGTGCAAATGTCTCGTGGTCGTAACTTCTCTCCAGCAAAAAATATTCGTTGTTAATTTCTGTCGCCGTGGACCATGAGCAGACTACATCATCTCCCTCATCGACAGCTTCAAAATAAAGCAGTTCAATCGGGAGCGGCGACTGTGATTGTACGGTGGCAAAGTCGGAGAAGCCCATGAGGTTGTCGCGGCGGGTCTGTGCTGCAGTGCTGCCCATAAAGCAGGCACCGGACAGGCCAAATGTGCCAGTTCCGGAAGCTGCTTTCACCACCGTCCATCCCATGCCGGTGTTGTTGCTCATGCCTGAGTTGTAGAGCGAGATCCTGTATGTTCCCGTTGCAATTCCGCCAGGATCCATCCGCCAGTATCCGTGGTTAAACACTGGCAGTGCATTGTACGTAGCGGTAATGCATTCGCTGGCGGCCGGACCATTGCCGGGGAATGCCACACCACCCAGTGTCCACCTGTAAAAGGTAGCGAGCAGGTTAAATGCCGCTGAAGGAGCTGCGGTAAAAGTGATGTTGGCCCGTTCGTACCCGACTATTCCGGGAGCAAGCACAGAAGTACCGTCACCGACAGGGAAATCATACGAGCTGGCAGTTGCACCGATGGCTCGTCTCAGGTTGCCTTCCACATAGCTGTTTATATTTCCGGGCGAACAAGCCAGGCTGACCGTGTTGGTGATACTCACCTCTCTTGCTGCCGCAGCCGTCGTAATGATTCTTCCGTTTGTCAAAGTTAGTATACCGCCTGTACCGAGGATCATATTGCTGAATGCGCCAGCATTGAGACGAACCGAAGAAGTTGCGACCTGGTTTATCACTACGTTGTTAAGCGTTAATGCCGTTCCATCGTTCCGGAAAAGCTGGTTCACTCCGCCTGAATTGCGGCGAGTAAACGTAAGTGTACTTCCTGTTACTCCCGATCCTACGCCGGTATAGCTTGTTGAACCGTTATAGTTGTAAAAATTACCACCAACTTCCGTGTTCTTCGAATTGTTATTTACAATTCCGCTGTAGATGGAATCGTTCCCGTGAATATAAATGTTTGTATTCAGTGTTATGGTTGAACCGGCAGATTTTGCAAACTCAACATTGTAAAATGAATTTCCTGTCGGGGCGAAAACTCCGTTGATGGAAGTGTTTGTATTGCCAACAAATTTTACAGTGCTGCCCGGCTGGCATATCAGCGTTCCGT
>CAZAON010000235.1:0-2917 GCA_964486655.1 uncultured Flavobacteriales bacterium | reverse complement strand
AGTCGGAATAATAACGCTTACCTCCATTTCCTGACTATTTTAAGCAAAGGTCCAGGAATAAACTGTGATCTAAATAGAATCCTTTTTAACAATTCCTGATCTTCATTATCCAATAATGATGAATCTATTTTGCAAAGAATCCTTTTGGCCAATTCAATATTTCCAGTATAATATTCCTGATCGGCCTTACGAAGAAGAAAATAATGTACTACTTTCTTCATAAAATCATTATCTATACAAGGCATTTTAATTAAAAATTGCCTGCCCGTTGTATAAAATCTACTAATAAAATCAGCGAGGTCGTTAAGTTCTGCTTGTTTAGCCAAACTACTATAAAGATGGGATGTCTCAATTTCAAACTCAACTTGACTGCTTCCTGTTTTAGATTGATCGTGAATCCTGAAGTTTACTATCGCTTCATCACTTTTAACCACACCATTCACACCAAAACAAAACAAATAGCGCATCCACCATTCCTTATCCATAACGTAATGAAGATCTTCATTCAACAGCCCGACTTGTCCGTAAGCACTTAATCGAAAAAAAGTTTCCGGCTGGTCTATTCGCGCCCACGCTATCGTTTTAACTAAATTATTTTCAAAGACATCAGTCCCTGAGGAGTGCTTTACAAATTCACCATCTTTAACAATATTACTTCGCGCACAGAAGACTTGCGTGGTAGGATTAGTGAAGGCCTCAGCCACTTGCTTAAGTGCATTTGCCTGGTAATAATCATCAGAATTGAGCCAGTTAACAACTTCCCCTGTTGCTCGAACTAAACCTTTGTTAATAGCATGGCTTTGTCCTCGGTCTTTTTCACTGACCCAAAACGCAAGGTGTCGTTCATATTTTTTGATGATTTCCACAGAACCATCAGTACTTCCCCCATCAATTACAATGTATTCCAAGTTTTGATAGTTCTGAGAAAGAACCGAATCAATAGTCTGTTCAAGATACTGAGCTTGATTGAATGAAGGAGTTATTACTGTTATTTTGCTATTAGAATTCACAGTGGTCATGAATGATACAAACCCTCACGTATTGCCAAAATATTCTGGAGTTTGAAAATTTCATTGGATGGGGAATAATCACCTAACGGAAATAGTTTATCACCTTTTATTCTGTATAATTTATATTTATTTAGCAAATCATAAAAATCTCTCAAAAAGACACGCGAAATAATGTTCATTTCATTAAACTCAAATTGAATAATATCTATTCTCGCATTATTCAACATTTCAATCGAACCTTTTAAAACGAAATAATCATTCCCCTCGGTATCAATTTTTAGAAAATCAATATGTTCAATTTCATTCCTTTTACAATAATCATCGAGCTTTACTAACCGAATTGAACTTTCACCTAATTCAGATGAACCATGCAGATCAAAAACATTTTTGTAGATACTTGCATGTCCTGTGGTTGTGTCTTTTTCATAGAAGTAAATAATTGAGCTCGAATCTGTGTCGCTTAACCCAAGGTTATTAAAAATAACACGCGGATCCTTATTCTTAATCAGTTTTTCAAAAGTATGTGGATTAGGTTCAAAAGAATGAATTTCAACATCCTGAAAGTTCTGCAGTATCCGATTTGTAATTTCACCAACATTTGCACCAACATCAAAAAAGATAAATTTTCTCTTCTTATTAAGATATTGAGGAAGTAACCTTCTGAAGAAAGTGTCATCTAATTCGTGGTATTTTGTGGCTATCCCAATACCTTCATAAGCAGTTGCCAACAAATTAATCTTTAATATCGAGCAAGACGAAATCAAAATATTGTTAATAGTACTCATCTTTCTGCAATTATAAATTCAGGGAATATCAATCCTTGAATTAGGTCCGTATTTACATATCCATAAGGATTACTTTCTTCAACAATAAAGGATACTACATCGATCAACCAGTCCTGTATAATTCCTTTTTCCCGCATAAATAATGTCATTGTGTAAGTACCCGCACGCAATTCATTACTGATACTTATATCATAAATCTTTTCAATCCCACTAAACACTAATCCCTTACTAATAAATTCATTTGATATATGAATTAAACACGTTCCATTCTTGTCATTTATTGCCGCTGCAATATTTATGTCTGTACTTGGTATTTGCGACTGTGCCGTTACATTTAAAGTAAAATCAATCCTTTCACCAAACTTAAGAATAGATTTTCTGAAACTTATAGCTCCAAAACGAATTCTACCCTCATAACTATTTCTTTCGATTTTTGAAAGATCAACTTCATCTTTAACTGGTTGTTGATTCATACTAGAATAAGTATCAAGAATAGTGGCAACATGTCCATGCGAATGAATTTTACCGTGCTGCAGTAAAATTGCATTTCTACATAAGTTTTGTACAGCTGTTAGATTATGACTAACAAAAAGTATTGTCTTGCCCTCACCTACCACTTCATTCATTTTCCCCAAACATTTCTTTTGAAACTCTGCATCGCCAACTGCCAACACTTCATCGATTATTAGAATTTCCGGGTCCAAATGGGCAGCTACCGAAAACGCTAACCTCAACTGCATTCCACTGGAGAAATGCTTCAATGGAGTGTCAAGAAATTTTTCAACACCGCTAAATTCAACAATCTCATCAAACTTACTTTCAATCTCCTTTCGCTTCATGCCAAGAAGAGAACCATTGAAGAAAATATTTTCGCGTCCTGTAAGTTCCTGGTGGAACCCAGTACCAACCTCCAGTAGACTGGCAATGCGCCCGCGCGAAATAATACGGCCACTAGTGGGCGGGGTTATCTTGGAAAGTATTTTTAGCAAGGTGGATTTACCCGCTCCATTGCGACCAATGATACCAATTGACTCACCAGGGTTCACATCAAATGAAACATCCTTCAATGCCCAGAAATCTTCTGCATAGTCACCCTTAAACTTTAACGAATTTGCTATTCGC